>CAZFWL010000239.1:0-5338 GCA_964522775.1 uncultured Halomicronema sp. | reverse complement strand
GAAGGGATGCTGGCAGCGATCGCTGCCAGCATCCCTCAAGTACTATCGTGAACCGCCAAACTGCGGCAAAGGCATCTACAGATCTAAAAGCTACTCCAGAATGTAAGGATTCCGTTTCTCTAGCTCACTGAGGGATAGTTCTGTCTCATCTCCGTCGTCTTCGAGGATAAGACTGCCCCGTTCGTGGCGAACATGCAAAGCCGCGCGGCCTTCGGCAATTGGCAGCGTAAAGTGAAACTGACTCCCCTGAGACTTGCCTGCAGACGTCGCCCAAATGCGTCCTCCGAGCCCTTCGACAATTTGGCGACACATGGCCAAGCCCAGCCCCGTCCCACCCGTGGTGCGACGTAAGGCACCTTCCTCTTGATAAAACCGATCAAACACGGCTTCTAGTCGGTAGGGCTCGATGCCTCGACCAGAGTCAGCAATCGTGATTTGGACCATGTCTTCGTCCACTCGCTGAGCCGAAACGGTAATGCAGTCACCAGGGTCGGTGAACTTGCAGGCATTGTCCATTAGTTTCACGATGACTTCGACCACCCATTCGCCATCGGCCCTCACCATCGGCAGTTTGGGAGGCAACTCAACTTGAATGTCAATTTCAGGGAAGTGGCTACCCTGTCGGGCTTGCACGCTACTGAGGGCCAAATCGATGCACTCCATGAGGGACAGCGCTTCAAAATTCCACTCAATGCGACCGCTTTCTAAGCGCGAGAGGGTCAGGAAATCTTGCACCAGTTTGCGCATCCGCTCGGCGTCATCCAACGCTGAGGTCAACATCGTGTTGCGCAACTTTTCCGGCATGTCGGGTTCGGTCGCCAAGCTTTCCAAGCACACCTGAATAGTTGACAACGGGGTCCGCAATTCGTGTCCAGTAATGGCAATCAGGTTACTGCGAGTGCGTTCTAGCGCTTCGAGTTGCTGATTGAGGTCTTGCAAATGCGCATAAGCATCGGCCTGAATGATCGCGACGCTCAGTTGTGCCGCAACGGCTTCAACTAAGGCTAAATCGTCTTCACTCCACTGATGAGGCTGCTCTTGACAATGGTGCAGCTCAATCATGCCGAGTAGCCGCTGTTGATAGACCAACGGCACTAATGCCCAAGAACGAATGTGCCATTCTTCGACTAAGTAGTTAACGGCATCTAAGGCAGTGGCTAGCGATCGCGGTGGATCTTGAGTATCCGGGATAACTAGCATCGTGTGCTCGCTGATAATCTTTTCCAACAACGGATTATCAGCAATTGGCCATTCTGCATTAAGGAGAGAAGGTATGCCCTGATGTCGAAATTCATGATGAATCTCGACATCAGGGCGTTCGGTATGACATCGGTAAATAATACAGCGACAAATGTCTAGGGCTGGTCCAAGTTCTTGGACAGTGATCTGAAAGAGTTCCTCGGGGTCTAGCGATCTCCGGATGGCTGAAGTGATGGAATTCACTAGCCGTTCACGGCGCTCTTTAACTGAGATCGCACGATAAGCCTTGAGCAGTTTATATTGCCCGGCTTGCAAATAGGTCACCAGACGCTGAGTAAACGGATCGGCCCCAGCACTCCCGATCACCATATTCTCAGGCAGGGCAATCGGGAGCTGATAGCGGCTCTTGGCTGCTTGAATTTTGGGCATCAAAGCAGCATCGTAGCCCGCAATGCGGTCTAACAGTAAGGTGGCAGCCTGGTGACAGATGGTACTTTCTTGAGTCCAAACTCCCTCAAAGCGGCGTGTTTGGTCTAAGGCTGGCCCACCCGGTGTCGCTGCGATGGCAATTTGATCAGCGCCTAATTCCCGCTCGCGGCAAATCAAGCAGGCAGTGTAGTTCTCAGCAATCACCACCAAATGCCATTCTTGGCTCAGCGCATCCTCGGCTTCAAAAGTAAGGGTGGCATGGTGCGCCGCTGCGTCATCAAAGCTAGTGCCAGCAGCAGAAAAGACATAAACCTGATCGCTAATATCGGCAATGCGTTGATAGCGGCGAGCTTCTTGGCGATAAAAGCGCTCTTGCTGAAAACTGGCAATCACGAGCGGTTGTTCTAGCCCAGCGAGTACTTGGTCCTCCATGGCGTGGGAGAGGGCCGTCAGAGAAGTCTTGAAAAAGAGTTGCGATCGCAGTTGAGGAATTGCTTGCAGCAGTTGCTCGACAACAGAATCGGGATTAGGCATGGATGCAGTGAACGAGTCGAAACAGCCAGTGGCAAACTAAATACTGCTGCCAACAGCTAGCAGCTACAACCTACCCACCAATAAGCTTGGGCAAGTGCGATTAGGCCAATCATACGCTTCTGTAAAACCCCCTGACGGTCAGACTCACTGAGGGTTAAGGATTTGTTACTAAATCCTTAGTTCAACTTTGCGATACGCATATGTCTTCAGTGAATCTGAGGCATCAAAAGAGGCGCTGGGCAATTGCCCAGCGCCTCTTCAGAGTCGATATGAGGGAACTACCCCTTTATGTCGTTAAAGACACAATGGAGTGGACTAAGAAATACCACCCATGTCGCTAGTGTCCTTTAGGAAACCACTGTAAGCTTCCATGCCGTGCTCACCGATATCGAGGCCCTTCATTTCTTCTTCGGCCTCAACGCGAATACCCAAGGTCGATTTCAGCACCACCCAGACAATGGAGGTGAAAACGACTGTGAATAGACCGATGCTAAGGATGCCGAGGATTTGTGCCCCAAGCTGGCCAAAACCACCACCGAAGAACAAGCCGCCTTCAGTTGCGAACAGACCAACCGCCAAGGTACCCCAGATACCACAGACGAGGTGAACAGAGATCGCACCAACCGGGTCGTCGATCTTGATGCTGTCGAAGAAGCCAACGGAGAAGACTACGATGACGCCAGCAATCAGGCCGATGATGACTGCGCCCAAGTAGTTAACGCCAGCACAGCCAGCAGTAATACCGACCAAGCCAGCCAAAATACCGTTGATGATCATGGAAAGGTCAGGCTTACCATTCAGAGCCCAAGCGGTGAAAGTTGCCGCCACACCACCAGCAGAAGCTGCCAGGGTCGTAGTCACAGCGATGAAAGGCACCGCAGTGCTAGCCGCCAACTCAGAACCGGGGTTGAAGCCGTACCAGCCAATCCACAGAATCAAACAACCCAACATGGCAATGCTCATGTTGTGGCCAGGAATGGCGTTAACGCGATCGTCCTGATACTTACCAATCCGGGGGCCCAAGAAAGCAGCACCCATGAGGGCTGCCCAACCACCAACCGAGTGAACCACGGTCGAACCGGCGAAGTCAGAGAAACCAGCAGCACCGAGCCAGCCGCTACCACTCCAAACCCAGTGACCCGTGATGGGATAAGAAACCCCAGTCAGCAAAATGCTGAAAATCAAGAAGTCAGTGAACTTGATACGCTCAGCTACAGCACCAGACACAATAGTTGCTGCGGTTGCAGCAAAAGCAGCCTGGAACAGGAAGAACGTATCGATGGTGAGGCCAGCGCCTTCCTCTAGCCCGTAAGCATCGGGGGCACCAGTCAAGAAAAAGCCACCGCCACCGATGAAGCCATTGCCGCCACCGAACATTAAGGAGAAGCCGATCGCCCAAAAGGCCAAAACAGCTAGACCAAAGACGATCAAGTTCTTGGAAAGAATATTGACCGCATTTTTCTGACGGCAGAAGCCAGTCTCCAGCATGCCGAAACCAGCGTTCATGAAGATCACCAGCACAGCACAGAGAAACACGAAAATATTGTCGAGCACGGTCTGCACATCAGCAGCCGTCATTTCTTCTTGGGCATAGGCAGCAACGCCCCATACACCCAAAATGGTCAAGGCAAGTGGCACACAAGCGACCCACTTCCAGCCGTCACGACGGCCAAAATAGGACTGTACCGCTTCCGAAATCGGAGGCACATTAGCGCTCCAGAAAGACGACTGCCGCCGCTTCCGAGAACGACCTTTTTTACGAAGTACTAGTCTAGACATTTCAACAAACGTCCCTTCAACACAAATCAGACAGCAAACGCATCCTCATAAACAGCAGAGGTGCTGCTTGAGGAAGCCCTGAGAATCTCTAAGTCTGGCGACTGCAGTCGTCCGATCAGTGTCAGCAGTAAGCATAGTGCTGACAGAAGACCATGCCCTGTAGACAAACCGTGACGGATACGTGCCAACCATACTCTTTGAGTATCAAGATTCCACCAATTATGGCGATAAATGGTTGTATCGCAAGTTACATTTCTCCAAGCACTATCTAGAACGTGTGGAATCCTTTGGGGGAAAGGACTACCAGCACTATGTCAAGAAGCGTTGACCTCAGACTATTTCACGCCATTGCTTTCTCTGTTTGAAGGTCCCAAATCGATGTGGTGCTAGATATGACTGAATTCTGTGATTAAAGGAAATTGACTATTTGCGGACATGCTTAACACCACGACAGCCTATCTATACGTTCTATACATATGCACTTACATTTTTGCAATGTTGGCTTCTGCGTTGCCAATACGAATGTGATGAAACCTATGGAGATGGTTAATAGCCTCAATAGTTGTTTCTCGGTACCCGCCTGTATTGAGATCGCAGGCATAAGACTGTCACCCCGAGAGGTTTACTGAGAAGCGGCAGGCTCCGTGAAGCGATCGCAGCCTCTGAATATCGCTTGCAAATGACACGCAGACCTCGACAGCAGGTGGTTAGACAGTGCTTCCATGATTCAGGGTTGCCGGATTCGCCTTTCTGGATTCGCCTTTATTGATAAGGCCATCTGATTCGGATGTCTGAGGCCGCTTTGTAGTCAGCAGTACAGCTGAGCAAGATTCTTCAGATTAGTTTGATGTTAGTCAAGCAATCGCTTGAATTACTCCATAGACTGGCGTTACTGACGCAAGGGCTATTCTGCGGTGTTAAAACAGCCCTATAGATGCCACTTCAACTGGAGTCTTTAGGCGAAAATGGCAGGCGCAGCATTTCCAAGAGTAAGTGACGCCATTTTCTACGAGACGTTTCTAATTCTCTGTTTTAGGTTAATGCAGCTTGTTTGCAATGAAGGGGAATCCAGTAGTTGCAAATCAGTCGTTGGGTAGGGCTAAGGTCTTCTGCAAACCCACTATATCGATGCGATATGGATACCTACTAGTGCTGATGTGGGGATCTGCCAAGCCATTAGCGCTGGTTTTCCTTAGCTTGCTAGCCAAAAACAGCGCCAGTGAATGGGCGAATCAGTAAAAGAGCTTCATTTAGTTCAAATTTCTGTTTTAGGGTTTAACGCTTCAACACCAAAAGAACAAGTTTTTGAGCAGCGAAGCCACACCAAGTGAGAGTTGAAATTGTCTTGACACGATTCAGCGTCAGGATATTTGTGCCGAATTTGAATGTATTTGGT
>CAZFWL010000238.1:0-5338 GCA_964522775.1 uncultured Halomicronema sp. | reverse complement strand
ACTGCAAGACACCCTCGATTTCAACCATCAAGTGTTTGCTGAAGACAAAGCGATTGTGCAGGTGCAGTGGTCCGAAGACTTGCCCCTCCAGCTGTCAGATGAGGGTCACATCGCGGATGACAAAAGCTCAATTGCCTTTCACAAAGGTTTGAAAGCGCTCGGACTCAGGCACTCTTTCACCGCATAAAGCTGAGATGTGCAGCGCCAGATAAAAGTCCCAAGTTCTAAGGCAATAAAACTTTAAGTGCCAGGGAGATTGCGCGATCGCCCTGAAGTGACTCGCGATCGCTTACCCAGCCTATCGGGTCATCACCGTCACGCGGCCCTTATGACTAAGGGCATGGTTTATCCTACGACCATAGGGAAATTGTCCGGCGATTGTCTGTTGCGTGAATTAGCCCTCGGTTTTTGACGAGTGAAAAGGCGCAGAGTGACGATAGCGCCGATGCAAACTTTGTTGTGTTCACTGGGGAGAATCGGGCGACAGCGCTAATCTGAAGAGAGAACGGCTGATTTTCTGTCTTCGCACTTTTCTGAGAACTGAAAGAGTTCGCAGCTTTATGAAAACAAATGCCGCCAGAATTCTTGAACAGCAGCATGTGCCTTACCGGCTGCTCACTTATGATGCCGATCCGCAGGATTTGGCGGCAGAACGAGCTGCAGATAAACTGGGGCTCCCCTATGAACAAGTCTTTAAGACATTAGTCGTCAGGGGCGATCGCTCTGGAGTCTGTTTTGCGGTAATTCCAGCCAATGCTCGCCTTGACCTCAAAGCCTTGGCCAAAATGTCCGACAACAAAAAGGTGGAAACCGTACCGCTTAAAGAAGTCCAAAATCTCACTGGCTATATTCGCGGCGGCGTCACGGCTTTAGGCAGTAAAAAGCCCTATCCCGTGTTTATCGATATTTCCGCAACGCAGTTTAATAGTATCGCCGTTTCAGCGGGCAAGCGGGGGCACATGCTCTTGGTGTCACCCACCACGTATCAAATTACAGTTCAGGGCACCATCGGCGCGCTCACCCACTGAATCAAGCATCCGCCACTAACCGCTTGAATTAACGAATTTAAACGCTGGCAAAAAAGTCTTTCGATTTGACTGGATCCGCATTCATCGTCTTGTCGCCGGGTTGCCAATCGACTGGGCAGACTTCTTCTGGATGAGCCTGCACATGTTGAATGGCCTGCAAAACTCGCAGAGTTTCCGCTACGCTACGGCCAAACGATAGGTTATTGACCGTGCTGTGCTGAATTACTCCTTCCTTGTCAATAATGAAAAGTCCTCGCAGCGCAATTCCAGCGTCAGGATCTAACACATTGTAGGCAGTACAAATTTCTCGCTTAATATCAGACACGAGAGGGTAATTTAAGTCACCAACCCCGCCTAGTTTTCGTTCCGTCTGAATCCAGGCTAGGTGCGCAAATTCGCTGTCAACTGAGACGCTGAGCACTTCGGTATTCAAGCCTTTGAACTCGGAATGGCGATCGCTAAAAGCTACCACCTCAGTCGGACACACAAATGTAAAATCGAGGGGATAAAACAGCAGAATGACGTACTTACCGCGATAGTCAGACAACTTGATGGTCTTGAATTCCTGGTCAACTACCGCAGTCGCAGTGAAATCAGGCGCCGATTGGCCGACACGAAGACAACCTTCTTGGGGGGTAGTCATCGGATGTAATCCTCTCAAATTATGCTGTGCTCAAGCGTCGCGGGGAACGATCTCCTTCCCCCATTGCCATACATCATAAGCACTTAACTTTTTAGGATGGCAAGCGCACCCGCCTGTCTACTGTAGTCTGATTCTGTCCAACCGCGCTGCTAACTAAGGTCTCAAAGTGAGTAGTGAATTGCTTGATTGTGAATAGGTGATCGATGATGCGTCTAGCCGTTGCCTGTAGCCTCTATTTCCTAACCAGCGGTCTAGGAGCCTGTGCAACTACCCAAGAGGTGAGCCAGCCGCTGCCATTGTCTTTGGAACTGTCGCTAAATACCTATGAGCAGCTAGCGTATCCGATATTTCTGGTAGATACAGGTAGAGCTGAAACTTATCGTCAACAAGGTCTCACGGCACGTCAACAAGGCGATTTTGAGGGGGCGATCGCGGCTCTCAAAGCAGCTGTTACATTAGCTCCAAACCATGTCCCTGGGTATGTCTTGTTGGGCTGGACCCAACATCTAGCAGGCGATCGCGATGCTGCTATTGTCACCTTGAACGAAGGGTTAGCCCTTGCCCCTGAGCATGTACCGGGTCTCAATGCCTTGGGAATTGCGTATTTAGTCAATGGTGATTTGGAGGCGGCGATCGCCACGCATACACAGGCCAAAACCTTACAATCCGGTAACGAAATCGCTTTCTACAACCTCAGTTTGGCTTATCAGCGCTTGCCAGATATGTCCGCCGCGATCGCTCATGCGGAACGTGCGACTGAGTTGGAACCTTACAATCCTCATCCGTGGGTGGCGTTGGCGCTGGCCCACTGGAGCAACCAAAATCTAACTGCTGCGACTACCCATTACCAGCAGGCGCTACAGCTTGATGGCCGTTACTACGATTCAGGGCATTTAGAGCATCTGCTAAAAGCGGGATTTAGCGCTGAGCAAATTGGGCAGGTGGAAGAAATACGGCAGCAAATCTAATACTGCTGGGCTGAATCCCGCTCATCATGGGACCTTTGCCAGAATGACTGATTCCTGTGTATTGAAATCACGACATCAATGTGAGTGCTGTCCGGTCGTAGTGTCAGGACACGTCACTATTTGTAGTGAGCAAAAGCACACTTTTCTGCCAGCAAGCTTGCCGAAACCGGCTGTTTCTATTAACAGCAAACAATAACGGAGCTTTGCCCCCATGAAACTCTCTTTTCTCGGTCAATCTTACGAATCTACTGTTACTCCTGTTGATGCAGTTGAGACCAATGAAACAGCCACTTTTCTTGGCAAGCAGTACTCGCGCAAACAGTTTCAAGTAGCGCTACGACGATCAACTGAAGAATTGACCTATCGAGGTGTTCGTTACACTCGCTAATCTACAGTCGTGAGTGGTTGTCCATGCCACTCTTCCCTACTCTTCAGCAAGCTGCCCCCGCCCTTCATTTGAGAAACCCCCATGCAAGCATTTGTCGTTAATGCCCCCAAGTCCCATTCTCGCAATCTATTGGAAGCCCTCGGCACGAGCCTTCAGCAAACAGTTGCCAGCTTCGGCGATCGCATTTGCGATAGCGTCCTGTGTAACCAAGAGGCTATTCAAATTGAGCGAAAAGAGTGCCATGGCGTTATTACTTGGCAGGTGTTTCATCAAGTGACTAAAGAGCGCCAAGTCTTCACTTTGGAGTCGGAAGTCTGTGCTTGGGTAGAACGACAATATCGTCATTAGGTTGCTTGCTCCCATTAGCGCGATTGGACGCCCTAACATTCGCGACCGCGTCAGATGATGTGAGCATCGTTTGACGCGGTCGTGATGTCTGTACGGTGATTAGTTATAGGAAGCGATCGCGGAACGCCTCAACAATTTGCCGCATGGGTTCATCTAGCCGCTTCCACACTGACTGATAAATATGCTCGGGAATATCGCCGTAAAAGGCTTCGGCAATGCCCCCAGTAATGCAGGTGAGGGTGTCGGAGTCGCCTCCCAGCGAGACTGCATTGCGGATTGCATCTTCGAAATCGGTAGCATCTAAAAAAGCCACGATCGCTTCAGGTACTGTGCCCTGGCAAGATTCATTAAAGCTGTAGGTTGGCCGAATTTCATCGACTGTGCGGTGCAAGTCGTAGCCAAAGTGTTTCGTAATAAAACCGCGAATCTCGGTTTTTGAGCTTCCATGTCTGGCTAAAAAGATAGCCGCAGCGGTTGCCTGGGCACCTTTAATGCCTTCGGGATGATTGTGCGTGACGGCAGCGGTTTTTTCGGCTTCTTCCAGTACCGCCTCTAAGGAAGACCCTGCGAATCCCACCGGGCTGACGCGCATGGCCGAGCCGTTGCCCCAACTGTTGTAAGGCGCCAATGTGGGTGCGGCGGCCCATTGATGAAAACGGGCTCCGTAGCTGCCAGTGGGGTTGGGATAACGCCAGTAGTACTTTTTGAAGGCTTTGGCATAGTCGCCCCCATGTAGCAATACATCGGCAACCGCCACCGACAAAATGGTGTCGTCGGTAAAGGTCGTGGCCTCGGTGAATAAGGGAAAGTCTTTGCGGCGGCGATTGTCAAACTCGTAAACTGAGCCAATCATGTCGCCCGCGATCGCCCCTAGCATTGGCTCCTCACTCCTGTTATAAAACGATGTGCAGCGCTCTCGCTCACAGGTTAGCTGAGTATACCCTAGCTGTTTTGACCCCGGAGAAAAGGGCACGCTCTGACTGAAGGCAAGTGCCCTGTGATTAGCGGGGCACTGCCTGCCAAGATTTCAGCAGGTCTGCACGGGGGTTGAACTTTTCGAGTGAGCGCAACTCTCGGTATAAAGCCTGCTCGCGATCGCTGAGCTTTCCTGGCATGACGATATCGACTTCCATAATTTGGTCACCCCGGCGATCTCTGCCCACTGGGTAACCTCGCCCTGCCAGTCGCAATCGCTTACCCGCTTGCACGCCGGGAGGTATCGTCATCTGTACGGGCCCATCCAAGGTGGGTACGGTAATGTTGCTGCCCACCGCAGCTTCACTGGGGGTCACCGGAATGCGGCAAAAAATGTCGTTGTCGATCAGCTTGAAAAATGGATGGAGCTGAACTTCGATGCGGAGATAAAGGTTCCCGCCGCCCATGCCTTGCCCCTTCAGGCGAATCCGCTGTCCGGTCACCATCCCAGGGGGCATATCCACTTCAATTGTGCGCCCATCTTCTAAACGAATGCGCTCTTGCCCACCACTGTAGGCTCGTTCTAAGGGCACCGTCAGGGTGGCCTCGGCGTCTCGGCGATTATTGCTAGTAGTACCACGAGCAGCAGCTGGGCGAGCTGGGCCAGAACGCGCTGCAGTGCGAGGTTCGTCCCGTGGCTCTGGAGAAGATCGACCGTTCGTGTTACGAGCTGATTCGTCCCGCTTATTGAGTAGCTGGTCGATAAACGAGTTGAAATCGCCTAGATCGCTAAAGTCAATGTCTTTGAACGAAAACTTGCTGCTAACGCGCTGCCGAAAGCCTTTTTGCTGCCAAAAGCTGCTGTATTCCTCATATTGCGATCGCCGCTCTGGGTCAGAAAGTACCTCATAAGCTTCGCCCAGGAGCTTGAATTTTTCCTCAGCCGCTTTGTCCCCAGGATTCAAATCAGGATGATACTTGCGGGCTTGTTGGCGATAGGCTCGCTTAACATCGGCTCCTGAGGCGTCTTGGTCGACTCCTAAAATTT
>CAZFWL010000237.1:2549-5361 GCA_964522775.1 uncultured Halomicronema sp. | reverse complement strand
ACTATTGGCCGAGATTGACCTGGATTTATTGAACTTGACGGTGTCTCAAGCCCAAGTGGGAGAAACAGGCTACACCTATGTCGTCGATGAGCAGGAGCAGATTATTGCCAAAAAGCGGGCTGAATCGGAAGCCTATGAAGCCTACGAGCTAGAAAGCATTACTCAAACGAATCTAATCCAGCATTTGGTCAGTGACCCAGCTGCCGAATTTTCCATTTATTCAGGCCTGCGCGGGCAGTTGGTCTTGGGCGCGACTAGTGCAGTCTATGGCATGGGCTGGCGAGTGGTCTCAGAGCTACCCCTCACCGAAGTGCGGGCTCCGGTCCGCGAGATGAATCGGGTCATGCTGGCCGTTTTAGGATTATCGGTGCTGTTTGTAGGCACCCTGGGCACTGGAGTCGCCCACTGGTTAACATCCCCCCTGCGGCGATTAACCTTAGCGGCGACACAAATTAGTCAAGGCCAACTCAACACTGAGGTTAAAATCAGCGCCCGCAACGAACTAGGGCTCCTCGCAACGGTATTTAACCAAATGGTGCAGCAGCTACGCACCAGCTTTCAGGCGTTGGAGGATGCCAAAGCAACCCTGGAAATTCGGGTGAATAAACGGACAGCCGAGCTCATGGCGGCCAAAGTTGCGGCCGACCAGGCCAATCAAGCCAAGAGTGAATTTCTGGCCAATATGAGCCACGAGTTGCGGACTCCCCTCAACGGTATTCTGGGCTATGCGCAAATGCTGCAGCGATCGCCCACCCTCTCTCCTAAAGAACAAGACGCCATGGGCATCATTCACCAATGCGGCTCCCATCTGTTGACATTGATCAACGACATCTTAGATTTATCGAAGATTGAAGCCCGCAAGCTGGAGCTACACCCCCAGGAAACTCACTTGCCATCGCTGTTGCAGGGAGTAGCGGAAATCTGCCGGGTCCGGGCCGATCAGAAAGCGGTGGAGTTTATCTATCACATCCCCGAGGCGTTGCCAGCAGGGGTGCTGGTGGATGAAAAGCGGCTACGGCAGGTGCTCATTAATTTGTTGGGCAATGCGGTCAAGTTCACGACTGAGGGGCGAGTGACGTTTTCGGCCCGGGTGCTTGAACAACTTTCCACCCCTGCAGAGGCGGCTGATGGAACCGCGATCGCGCCCTCCAATCCGTCCCAGCAAGCCCTTACCCCTGGCGCCAAAATTCGCTTTCAAATTGAGGACACTGGGGTCGGCATGAGTCCCGATCAGTTGCAGCGAATCTTCTTACCGTTTGAGCAAGTGGGCAGCGTGACAAAACAAGCCGAGGGCACTGGCTTGGCTGACCATCAGTCACCAAATCTTGGAAAAAATGGACAGCGACCTGCAAGTGCAAAGTCAGCTCGGAGTGGGCAGTGTCTTTTGGTTTGATCTGATACTGCCCCTCAGTATGGAATGGACCGCGACTCCTCAAACCACTGAGGCGGGTCACATCATCGGCTACGAGGGCGATCGCCAGACGCTGCTAGTGGCCGATGACAAATGGGAAAATCGGGCGGTGATCAAGAGTCTGTTAGAGCCGTTGGGCTTTACGGTCATTGAGGCGGAGGATGGGCAAGCGGCGCTGGAAACCGCTACCCAGCATCCCCCTGATTTATTCCTGCTCGATCTGGATATGCCGCGATTGGACGGAATTGCCTTAATTCAGCAGCTCCAGCGATCGCCCCACTTACAAGCGATTCCCATCATCATCTCGTCCGCCAGCGTCTTTGACACCGACCAAGCCCGTTGCCTGGCGGCTGGGGCTCAGTCCTTTTTACCCAAGCCGGTGGCAATGGACGAACTCTGTCGTCAGCTCCAGCAGCTCCTGGGATTGACTTGGATTTATCAGTCGACTGACGCTGAGGTCAAGCGACCTGTTCAGCCCAATCCCCGCCTGCTGGAGGGCACTGCCGACTCCGCTCTGCAGATGCCCCCACGAGAAGACCTGACTCAGCTACACGATTTGGCCCAGCGGGGTAATCTGCGAGAGATTGCCCAGCGATCGCTCGCCCTCGCGCAAGCGGATGCCGCCCTACAGCCCTTTGCAGACAAAGTTCACCACCTGACGCAGGGGTTCCAAGAACGCGAACTGCACCAATTTTTTGCTCACTGTCTTGAAGTTGCCGATTAATCATGACGCCTAACCCTGATCAATACAGCATCTTGGTCGTAGACGATAACCCGAATAATCTGGCCGTGTTGTCAGACTTTTTGGGCGACATGGGCTTTGAAATCTTGGTAGCCCGAGATGGCGAAAGCGCTTTGCAAAAGGTCGAGTATGCACTGCCCGACTTGATTTTGCTCGATGTCATGATGCCGGGAATTGATGGGTTTGAAACCTGTCGTCAATTACAGGCACAGTCGCATACCCAGATGATTCCGGTGATCTTTATGACGGCCTTGTCGGATCACCAAGATAAGGTCAAAGGTCTCTCGCTGGGAGCAGTGGACTACATTACGAAGCCGTTTCAACAGGAGGAAGTGCTGGCGCGAATCAAGCTGCATTTAAGGCTGCACTGCCTACAGCGATCGCTCACCGAGCAAAATGCTCAGCTCCAGCAAGAAGTAGACACTCGCAAAGCCGCTGAGGCCGCCCTGCAAACCTTGAATCAAGAGTTAGAGAACCGAGTGGCGGAGCGCACCCAAGCCCTCGAAATCGCCTTAGAAGACCTGAAGCAAACGCAGCTGCATATGGTGCAAGGCGAAAAGCTCGCAGCTCTGGGGCAACTGGTAACCGGCGTCGCCCATGAAATCAACAACCCCATCAACTTTATTGCGGGCAACATCGACCACGCCAGTCAATACACT
>CAZFWL010000237.1:0-2524 GCA_964522775.1 uncultured Halomicronema sp. | reverse complement strand
CAATACACTCAAGATCTGCTGGAACTGTTGACCGCATATCAGCAAGCGTTTCCAGACGGCACCCCGACCATTCAAGACTTGGCCGAGGAAATCGATCTCGAATTCATGCAAACCGATTTGAGCAAGGTCATGCAGTCGATGCAAATGGGGGCCGATCGCATTCGTGGGATCATCCAGTCACTCTGTAGCTTTTCTCGCGTGAACGAGGCCGAGATGAAGGCGGTCGACATCCACGCGGGCCTTGACAGTACCCTGATGATTCTGAACAGTCGACTCAAAGCCAAGCCCGATCGCGTCGCCATTCAAGTCGTCAAAAACTACGGCCAATTACCGCTGGTGAGCTGTTACGCCGGTCAGCTCAACCAAGTATTTATGAATCTGCTAGTCAATGCCATTGATGCCTTAGAAGCCGATATTCACCAGGGCACCCTGTCTCAAGCCGCCCCACAAATCTGCATTACGACGACGATTACGCCTGATCAACAACTCAGCGTTGTTGTGGCGGATACGGGCTCTGGCATCCCGGCTGAGATTCGGCAGCAGTTGTTTCAACCCTTCTTCACCACCAAACCAGCGGGCAAAGGTACAGGGCTGGGGCTCTCGATTAGCCACCAAGTCGTTACCGAAACCCACCAAGGCACACTGGAATGCCACTCAGCACCGGGGCAAGGCACCGAATTTTTGCTGCAGATTCCGATCGCGCCGCCATCGGCTCATCCGGTGCCCTCAGCGATCGCGCCCGCAAATTCCACCGCGCGGCTGGTCACCGCCGAGGCTTAGACCTAGCTGGGCAATCACGGCATCCAGCCCGAATGCTGTCAATCGGCCGCGACTGCAAAGATCCTCCCGATATAGCTACCCAAATCGCAGTTTCCATGTCTACAGTAGGCTGTAGGAGTGAGGAGACGCGGTTTTAGGGATGGATTTTGAATATTTGCATCTCTTCGTGCACAATGCCGAGCTTTGGCGCGATTGGTTGGTCAACACGCTCGATTTTGGCACGGTTTCTGACCTGACCTGGCAAGAGTTTGGTGACTTTGCGGTACAGCACGATCGCATCCTCATCTTGCTATCGTCAGCGCGCTCTGGCCGCCGTGAGGTGCCACAATTTTTGCGCCGCTATTCGGAAGGGATTGGCGATGTGGCGTTTCGGGTACGCGATTTGGACGCGATCGCAACCCGGCTGCGGCGATTGGGAACCCCCTTCATCAAACCACTCCAGTCATTGCTGACCACGATGGGACACCTGCGCTGGTGCCGCATTCAGGGCTGGGGCGGCCTCACCCACACCTTGATTGAGCGGCCAACTCCGCTGCTGCAACCGCCAGTGGCCACAGATCACGATGCATCAGGACTCAACTGGCTCACGATCGATCATGCGGTGTTGAACGTCCCAACGGGGGAACTATTGGCCGCGGCCACCTGGTATGAAAAATGCCTGGGTTTCCAACCAGCGCAGCAGTTTGTGATCCAAACGCCGCGATCGGGCCTGCGCAGCCTCGTGCTCAAGCATCCCGACGGCAACGCCACAATGCCCATCAACGAACCCACGTCCGACAACTCGCAAATCCAGGAATTTATTACCCACCATCGGGGGGCAGGCATTCAACATGCGGCGCTCCGAGCGCGGGATTTGGTCACGACCATCGCCCAGTTGCGTCGCCGCCAGGTGCAGTTTTTATCGGTGCCCGCCAGCTATTATCAGCAATTGCCCCAGCGCCCCGGCTTTTGGCAAGAGGCGAAGGACTGGACCGCGATCGCCCAGCAACAGATCTTGGTAGACTGGCCTGCCGAATCCTCTCATGCTCGCCTGCTGCAAACCTTTACCCAGCCCTTGTTTGAGCGGCCCACTTTCTTTTGGGAATTTATTGAGCGGCAGTCAGCCCCTACGCCCCAAGGGCAGCGGCAGGCCGACGGCTTCGGTGAAGGGAATTTTCAGGCGCTGTTTGAAGCGATCGAGCGGGAGCAGCAGGTGCGGGGCAGTTTGGGATAGTCAGCCGGTTACAGCGCTGTCTATGCGAAGCCCAGTCCTTTTCAGCGATCGCCCACCCCATCCACAATGCGCTGGGTGAGGCAATCCAGTCACCGCGCGCCCAAAACCAGGCTCCCTGATTACCCAACCAGCAGTTAAGATCCAGGTGCCTTGATTCTTCCTCGCTGGAGAAAGCCGCAGAGTAGCCCCTATGACTGAGACCCTGAAAGCGATCGATAATCTCCACATCACCGGCTATGAGGAATTGCCGCCGCCCAATGAGTTGAAGCAAGAGTTTCGGCTGGAGGGGCGAGCCCTGAAGACCGTGTTGGAAGGGCACCGGGCGGTGAAAGCCACCCTGGATCGCCAGGAATCGCGGCTCATGGTGGTGGTCGGCCCTTGTTCCATCCATAACCCCGACGAAGCGTTGGAATATGCCCGGCGTCTGAAACCCCTGGCCGATGAATTGGCAGAGGATTTGCTGATTCTGATGCGGGTCTATTTTGAAAAACCCCGCACCTCAGTCGGTTGGGAAGGGCTGATTTACGATCC
>CAZFWL010000236.1:0-5376 GCA_964522775.1 uncultured Halomicronema sp. | reverse complement strand
GGGGTAAGTTATGTTGGCCAGGGCAAGCGCGCCTCCATGATGCCCATTGGCGGCGATCGCTGTTATTTCTTTTTTGGTGCCCCCATGGCTAAAGGCACCACTGTCGAACCCGCCAACCGCCGAGATGAGCTTGCTGAGATTTTTGCAGGCTGGCCCGACCCGGTACAAAATCTGATTCAGGCCTTAGATCCGTTGGCGACCAATCGGCTCGAAATTCACGACATCGATCCGCCCCATCGCCTGGCTCGGAGCCGAACAGTGCTGATTGGCGATGCCGCCCATGCCACCACGCCGACCTTGGGGCAAGGGGGCTGCCAAGCAGTAGAAGATGCGGAGGTGCTGACTCGCTACCTAGTAACGACCAATATCAGCGTGCCAGATGCCTTGCAGCGTTATGAACATGAGCGCAAAGATCGCACCGCCAGTTTGGTCCTCAAAGCGCGCAAGCGGACGGATACCATCTATGGCAAAGACCCCGATCTAACCGAGGCATGGTACGAAGAGTTGAAGCAAGAATCGCCCGAGGCGGTGACGGGAGCCCTGGCCAAAGTTATTTTAGGGGGCCCAATGCGTTAGTAGGAACGAGGAACAACGGCATCGTGAACGTCAACCGTTCAGCATAATGTTGGGTTCACCGCTTACCGCATCAGACGCTGTTCTCCTGAGCTGGCGACCAGCATCAATGACACTTTTCGCATCGCTAAAGCCTAAGACTCTCTAGATTTAAGCAACGTGAAACTTGTCAGACTTTAGCCTTTATGTGAGAGGAATCGGCCTATGGCAGGCAAATTGACGACGCATGTACTGGATACAGCGAATGGGTGCCCCGCAGCATCAATGGGGGTGGGACTGCGGTTAATTGATCCCAAAACGCAGGAATCCATCTTGCTCAAGCAGACATTGACGAACGCTGACGGACGCACTGATACACCGATGCTGTCGCCCGAAGAATTCAAAGTTGGGCAATATGAACTGGTGTTTGAAGTAGACGCATATTTTCGCCAACAGGGCCTCGACCTGCCAGAACCGTCCTTTTTAGGGGAAGTAACGCTCCGATTTGGGATTGCCGATGCAGAGTCGCATTACCACGTGCCGCTGTTAGTATCCCCCTGGTCATACAGCACCGACCGAGGCAGCTAACCATGGCGCTGATTCCCCTCTCAGCCTTGAATCAGATGGGTCAGGCAGAGTTTACGCAAATGTTGGGTGACATTTTTGAACATACGCCCGCGATCGCCCACGAAACCTGGGACCGGCGCCCTTTTGAGACAGTGGAAGCATTGCATCAAGCCATGGTCACGGTGATGCAAGCGCTACCGACTTCAGCACAACTGCGCCTCATCCGGGTTCATCCCGACTTGGGGGCGAAAGCGCAAATGACCGACTCATCGGTGCAGGAGCAGGCCAGCGCTGGCCTGAATCAACTCTCGCCCGAGGAATTTGCCACCTTTTCGGAATTGAATCAGGCTTATCGCGATCGCTTTCAATTTCCCTTCATCGTTGCAGTGAAAGAACACACTAAGACGTCAATTCTGGCAGCCTTTCGCCAACGCTTGACCCACGATAGCGACACAGAGCGACAAACCGCCTTAATGGAGATTGCCAAAATTGCCAACTACCGCCTAACCGCATTAGTGCAGGATTAAGCCAGTCTCCTGAGGGCCCCTGACGCCCTCGCATATCGGGCAAGATATTGGCGTTTGAGCGCTTACCTAATACGAAGAAGAGTCGAGGTGATCGCCCCGACTCTTCAAAACTCGCTCTCAACTGTCAACTTCCTCTAGGGAATCCGAACGCGGAACCGAATCGCCCCAAATTGGTTGGAAGGCACATCAAAGGTGCCAGCCACGACGCCACCACCAGCGCCGACTCCAAGGCCACCGGTAGGACCAGGCGGCCCCACGGGGAAATTAAACACAGCCGGTGCTGATGGACAGAAGCCATCTAGCGGTGCACCTGGCGAACGTCCTTCAACCAAGTTTCCGGCTGCGCCAAAGGTCGGGGTCCCTAAAGCCCCCACGGGTGCAACTTGGAAAGGCACCCCAGTATTCAGAACACTAGGCGGCTGCAACTCGTCACAGAGTTGTAACTGGCTAATCTGACCAGCACTACTGTTCCAGAAATAGACGGTGTATTCCGCCTCATCGTTCGACTGTAGGGCAAATCCAGCAGGCAATTCAAAGATACCGGCAAGCTGATTGCCACCCCCTAAGGCTGAATTAAATGGCTCATCATTAGGATCGACAGCCTGATCATTGAAGTTAGTAATGCCAGGAACTGATAGCGCTGCCCCACCCCGAAAGATGTTAGTAATCCGCTTGACCAACACTAGGTCAGACGTAGTTGCAGGAAACTGAATCGGGGTTGGGTCGTTGTTGTTGCCGGGGTTACCGTCGTTGTCCGGATCAACATCCCCCCCGTTTTGTGAATTATCGCTAACCGGAGGGGTCCCTGGAGGTACACCTGGACCGCTAGGAGTACCCGTTGCCGTAGCGGTGTTTTGAGCAATGACGATACCATCACCGAGTGGTCCAGTGCCCCCGCTGCCTAAATCAGCTCTGACACTGATGACGGCTGTTGCCGTGTCACCGGGATTAAACGAATTGACTCCAGCACCAGTCGTAAATACATCGGTGTTGCCATTACCGTTGTAGGCAGCATTGCCCGTCGGCGGTGTACCCGTGAATCCGGGAGTAGTTACGGTTGGTGTGCCTAAGATAGTGAAACTATCCACCTGGTTAGCGGCGCTGGTAATCAAAGCATCTTGCAAGTCTTCTACCAAAGTGACGTCATCCAGAATGGTCGAGCCACTGTTGGTCACAATGATGGTGAAGTCAAAATCATATTGCGTAGTGCCCGCAACCGCACGAAAATCACTGATGCTCTTGGCCACCCCAATACTCGGGAACGGAATTTGAATCGGAGTCGGGTCGTCGTTATTACCGGGACCAGTCCCATCAGGATCAACATCAGTACCATCTTGTGATAAGTCATCCACAAGCGTTCCCCCAGGAGAAGTACCGCTTGCTTCTGCTTGGTTATTAGCAACCAGGATGCCGTCTAATTGCGGAGCAGGCCCATTCAGAATGCCTAACTCCACGCGTGCCGTAACAGTGACCACAGCCGTATCGCCCACATTGAAAATATTGCTCGGGGCAGCGTTGTTACCGTTGGTCACAAACAGGTTACTGGTCAATCCCGAAGCACCGGTATAAGTACCCGCAATAGTCGGGGCAGTACCAGTCACCCCAGAAACATCGAGCGTGGGAGTGCCCACCAAAGCAAAGCTATTGGCCTGGTTAAAGGTACCGCCAGGCAATGGGGTAGGGCCATCGTTATCAATGAACGCGGCTTCCAAGTCTTCTTCCAACTGCACATTATTCAGGGCTACGTTGCCAGTGTTGGTAACGCGTAAGGTCAGATCGATATCGAAGAAACCAGCTTGGCCCGCAACGGGACGCGGCGCTGAGATAGTTTTGGCGACCCCAATTTCTGGCTCAGGCTCAGCGCGGAAAAGTGCGCCACCCGCAATCAGATCCAAACCACCAATATTCTGACCAGCAGCACCTTCAGTATTTTGAGGAAAGGCACCGAAGTTGACGAGATTGGAACCGACTGGGACATCGGCCGCGAACAGAGAATAGCCAAAAATTCTGGTGGTGGTTGTGTCTCCAGGTAATAAATCAGCGATGGAAAAGAAACGCCCACGCAAGTCTTGCGCACCAACCGTATGGGATGGCTGATCAATCTGGTTGAAAGGTTGTGTGGGGTCGGCAGCCACCAGAGTACTGATGTTATCGGCAACACCACCGCCATAATTACCCGGAGGATCTGGAACTACTTGCAGCTCGCCATAGGCGCTCGGTGCAGGGTTTGGATCACCGGCTACAGCGCCATTAAGCTCAGTAATCGCAGCAATGCGAAAAGGATCGTTGCCGCCCCGGTCAATCACCAAAAAGCCGAAGTTAGCTCTATCTGCAATGGGGATATCGACGCCAGCATTGATGATGTAGTCGACTCTTTCAATATTGTTACGAGTCTCCTCAATATCATTCCCCGTCGCGTTGGCAATGGAAATGTTATTAAAAACGTTGTCAATACCACGGTTGATAGTGTTACTGAGCATCCCAATCTGCAAACTTGCAGCCAAATCAGGCACCACATCAATCGTCCCACCCAGGGGAGGGGCATCATCAATTTCGTAGAATAGAACAGCCCGCTCGGGAGGATTTCCCCCGGCACGACGAAACTCAACCCGGTCCGCTAATCCAAAAGGCGGCCGCAGAACGGTGTCGGGAATAAAAGTATTACCAGCAGCGCCGACATCAATGCTTTGCAACTGAAGATTGGTGCCACTACCAAAGTTGATGTCTACAGTTGCCGTCGGAGTCCCGGTTGCATCGCAATTAGCAAAACTTATTCCATTACAAGGGGTAGTCAGCGGAACCCCTAGCAGCGTATTCGGGGTTGCCGGTACATTTACAGCCTGAAAGTTTATAACGTCTTGGTTAGCCCAGGCAGGCGTCGCCAAAGAACTGAGAGAGAACAGAACCGCAAAGCATAGCGTGAGTAAAGCTTTGAGGTGAGCGATCGCTCGTTGAAGGAATGGCGCACGTTGGTTCATTGTTCTACGTTCTGTTGGCTGATCCGGTTAGCTGAACACAAATGGAAGAAGAGACAAAGCTGAAAGTCATTGAAAAGCTAGACGCTATTCAATTTGCAGGTCAGTTTCGACCTCTTCAAAGATGATGTCGAGTCCCTGAGTATCGGTAAAGATGAATTCCACCCGGCGATCGCGGGCATAGTCCAAGGTCGTGTTGCCTTGAGTACGCCGCCGAGACTCGCCAAAGGGAACGATGCGCATCCGTTCCGCTGCAACCCCACGGCTCAGCAAATAGTCCCGGGCGGCAAGGGCGCGGCGCTCACTCAGAGCCTGGTTGTAACCGACGCTAGCGCGCGGATCGGTATGACCCTGCAGTTCTACCGTGAGCGAGGGATAGGTCTGCATTGCATCAGCAATCTGATCCAGGATGAAGGAACTCTCAAGGCTGATGAAAGATTGATCGAGAGCAAAGTGGATATTGCGCGGTACCCGCAGCACAATCGGTTGAGCAGGGCGATCGGGTTCCACAGCGACTGGCCCGTAACACCCCGCTTCGTAAGGAATGGTCGCGGGCAGGCGCTGGGGCAGGGTACCGTCACTGGCAGGCAACCCAATCACCGGAGAGGGTTCAGAGGTGCCAAATTCAGGATCGGACGCGATCGCACTGACCCAAGCGCCGGTGTCAGTATCCCAGTCAAAACTAAAGTTACCATCGGCGTCAGCAGTGGTCGTCATCAAGGGCTCACCGAGAGGACTGTAAACTCCAGCGTCCT
>CAZFWL010000235.1:0-5392 GCA_964522775.1 uncultured Halomicronema sp. | reverse complement strand
GAGAGGTGCCGCAGGCGGTGAGGTTTTCCCCCTTCGCCGAAAGGTCAGCACCTCTGCTTGACTAGCCTTTGACTACAAGCACCTCACCGAGCCTCTCTTTCCTAAGGAAAGAAACTGGAAGTTCTAAGACGGTTCACGCTCAGTCGTGTCTGCCGGAAGCTGGGGCACTAGCACCGGGCCCTCTTCAGTGTCCTCAATGTTATAAAAGATGCGACTTTCCGCTGAGGCACAGCACAACGCATCATCCGGCGCGTAGCGGTTAAAGAACGCGTCAATCGACCCATCGTTATACAGCCGCACATCGTACAGGCTGCCATCGGTGCGAGAGTCCATCAAGTTGGGAGATAACGTGCCCGCAAAGTCCCCATCGACAAAGACAAACGCCTGATAGCTAAAGGGACGACACATGCCATCCGCATTGGCCATACCCATCACTAAAGTCGTGTCGCCAAAGATATAAGCCGGGCCAGTGAGAGTCCAGCCCGCAGCCTCCACCAGCGCATCCTCATACAACCGAGGCGAGCGAAAGCTGTTCTCACATTCTGGCAAGTTGGAATATTCCTGCTCGGGGGCCATCGGAATGGCGGCTCCGGGAGTATTCCAATTGGTCTCCTCATCTAGCCAGGTGCCGTCTTGAGTAGTTTCGGCGATCGCTCCCGTTGCGAGGCAAGCCATCCCCAGCGTTACAGCTCCAGCCGTTGCTAACGTTGATGCAAAAAATTTCATACCTGAAAAATCAACTCTCTAAAATCTGCTGAATTATAGCCATCCTTCCGCCAATCACGATCAGCTTCTCTGCTTTAGGGTCCGGGAGAAAGTATGAATCAACTATCGGCCAAGCTTCTAGAGGTGTGGGCTTTTACTTAAAAAGTGAATGGTACCGCTTCAGTGACTTAAGCAGATGAATTGGGCGCTCGCCATCCGCTCGCGGCAGTCTCCAGACCGAAAACTGCTAGCGCAATCCACCGCCGCAAAGCCATCAGAATGATGCAGAATAAAGCCTAGTTATTCTGGGGCGATCGATTCCCGATGTTGAGCAACGTTTGGCAAACTGTGACTCTCAATCGCCTGGCGTTATCGCAGTGGCGCGAAGTCAGTGTGTTGCATCAGTTACTAGGCTTTGCTCGGTCATGGCGGCAGGGCAGCTTTTTATTGCAGTGGGGCGATGCGATCGCCCTCAGCATTGTCGCCATCTTGTTTGCCCTGGCTCCCTACGTGCCCACCTCCCTGATCGGCGTCTTGTTGATTGCCTGCAGCGCCTTTTGGCTACTGCTAACCCTGACAGATAAGGCCGGCGAAGGGTTAACCCCAATTCATTTAGTCGTGATCGCCTATTGGGGCGTGATGGTTCTTGCCACAGCATTATCGCCGGTACGAGGAGCTGCGATCGCGGGCCTGATCAAGCTCACACTCAATGTCCTGCTATTCCTGCTGATGGCGCGAGTTTTGCGACGGCCGCAACTGCGCACCACGCTGATCACGGTTTACTTACTCACCGCTTTAGTGGTTTCTGTATTTGGCCTGCGACAGTGGTTTTTTGGGGCGGATGCTCTGGCCACCTGGGTGGACCCCACCTCGAATTTGGCAGGAACCACCCGGGTCTACAGCTTTTTGGGAAATCCCAACCTGCTCGCGGGCTACCTGATTCCCGCCGTGATGCTGAGTGGTGCCGCCATCTTTGCGTGGCCGCGCTGGACTCCCAAACTGCTGGCAGTCTTGTCGCCGTTAGTTAATATTGCCTGTTTAGTGCTGACCTTTAGCCGGGGCGGATGGCTGGGCTTTGTCGCCGCCGGATTCACCTTGCTGGTCTTGCTCGTGCAGTTTTGGAGCCTTCGTTTCAACTTATTTTGGCGACAGTGGGCAATTCCCGTTTTACTGGGTGGGTCAGCCGCGTTTTTGTTTGTAAGTATTGCGGCCCTTGATCCGTTGCGCGATCGCGTTATGAGCATCTTTGCGGGACGCAGCGACAGCAGCAACAACTTCCGCATCAATGTCTGGATGGCGGTGATCGACATGATTAAGGCCCGCCCCATATTGGGGATTGGCCCCGGCAATGATGCGTTCAACCAGGTGTATCCTCTGTTTCAGCGGCCCCGCTATACCGCCCTCAGCGCCTACTCCGTCTTTTTAGAAATCGCGGTAGAAGCTGGCTTAATTGGTTTATCTGTCTTTATCTGGCTGCTCACCGTAACCTTTGGCCAAGGATGGCGGCAGTTACAGCAATTGCGAGAAACCCAATCGGTGCAGGCTTACTGGCTAATAGCCGCGATCGCCACCATGGTCGGCATGTTGGTGCATGGCCTGGTGGACACCATCTGGTTTCGTCCCCAGGTCAGCACGCTGTGGTGGCTGATGCTAGCGATTGTGGCTAGCTACTACCAAAACAATCAGCAGCAGTTTGCTCGCAACCAAACTGCCCTTGAACTCACCCAGCAAGAGCTGTGAGATGGCTCCTGCATGACCAACGTCCTAAGTCATCTTGGGCAACGTTTTTACTAGCAAAAATGTGTTGAATCCCCTCAGCATTCAGGCTGATAAGTTCCGCTTGGATTGGCGACCAGGCGAGGAAAAAGCCAAATATTATTGAATCATCAGCCCGATATGCACGTTTCTTAGAGAAAGCATATTGGCCTGAATTCAATCCGTAAATATACAGAAAAAGTCCCTGTCACTCCCTCAATAAGTTTGCTTAGGCATTAACCAGACACATTTTCAATTTCAGGAAAAAACTTCTCAAAAACGATGAATTTTTCGCAAAGAAGTTCTTTCTGCGCATCCGTGTGACTGCCAAGTGGCGACACTATACTCAAGCGAGTAATTGAGCTAATGCAGAGCAATTGGCTTAGCAGCAATACGCTAAGTCTGAATCATAAAAGGGAGGAAAAAATCTATTTACGTGGAATTCAGCATTATCACCCTGTCCATTGTTAACAGAAAGCTGTTAGAGCATTAACAGGTCTTTAGCGAATAGATTAAGTTGCGACTGGGTGACTTCTCACTAATCGCTGACTGGGTGGCGTTATCGACAGCATTTAGAGATGCTTTTGAAACCACGTAAAAGCTAATCCTGGCAAAGCTTTCAGAAAGACTAAAACTTTCGTCGCTGTTGCCTCAATGCTTGCTCTGCACTGATTTGAAGGCTCTTTGACGTTTCTCTTGTGTAAATAGCTTTAAGGGTGCGATCGCATGTCCCTGCAGATTTTGGGTAGCCGATACAGCATTATTCAACCACTAGGCGGCGGCGGATTTGGCCAAACGTTTCTGGCTAATGATCTGCACTTACCAGGCCATCCATGCTGTGTGGTCAAGCGCCTACAACCTCGCAATACTGATGGCATTTCGCTCGACTCGGCTCGCCGCTTGTTCAACAGCGAAGCAGAAGCGCTGTATACCTTAGGTAATCATGATCAGATTCCTCGGTTGCTCGCGCATTTTGAAGAAAACAGGCAGTTTTATTTAGCCCAAGAATTCATTCAAGGCGATTTACTTGCCGAGGAGATTCAACCCAACGCTCATCTCACGGAGACCCAAACCATCGAGATGATTCAAGATGTACTGACAACACTGTGCGTCGTCCATGATCATGGGGTGATCCATCGGGATATTAAGCCGTCGAATTTGATTCGTCGAGAGCTCGATCGCAAAATTGTCCTAATTGACTTTGGGGCAGTTAAGCAAATCAGCAATCAACCCATCACCGAGGTCGCGCCCCACAGTATGACCGTCGCGGTTGGTTCACTGGGGTATATGCCCAATGAGCAACTGGCTGGTCAGCCTTGCCTTAGCAGTGATATTTATGCCGTCGGTATTTTGGCATTGCAAGCCTTGACGGGACGCGATCCTAAGCGCATCCCCAAAGACCCCACCACTAGCGAACTCATGTGGCGCGAATTGGTCTCCATTCGACCAGAACTTGCCACTGTTATCGATAAGATGGTGCGCTATGACTATCGCCAGCGCTACGCCGATGCAAAGGAAGCATTGACGGCTTTACAGCAAGCGACGGCCCCTGCTCAGGCGGCTGTCAGTGCACAAATCGACCTTAGTTCGCAAGCTTTAGAGGCCCATGTCGCCTGGCTCGAGCGCGCCGATGACCTGTTTGAGCAAAGCCGCTTTCATGAAGCAGCTCGCTGCTATGAAAAAGTTGTGAAAGTGCAGCCCCAGGCCACGACTGCTTGGTTCAAATTGGGTATCGCCCTCGACAACATTGAGCAATATGCCCTGGCGGTCGAAGCTTATCAGCGGGTGACTGAACAACAGTCTGAAGATTATTTGGCTTGGCTTAAGCTAGGCAAAGTCAGAGAGCGCTTGGGGCAGTATGAAGCAGCACTTGTCGCCTACGATGAAGTGCTCAAGCTGCAACCCAAAAATTACTGGGTATGGGCCGATCGCGGTCAAATTCTGGAAAAAACGGAACGAGTAGAGGAGGCACTGGCGGCTTACGATCGCGCCATTGAGCTCAAACCCGACTTTCAACTGGCCCAAGAGAGCCGCAAGCAACTACTCATCACGCTGCAACGGGTCGACGAACTTTACACCCTGCAGCATTATGACGAGGCCATCGCTGCCTGTGACCAAGCGCTCCAAGAAAATCCCCAAGATGCCACCATGTGGTTGATGCGGGGCATGGCGCTAGAGAACCAACAGGACTTAGCCGCAGCCGCGATCGCCTACAACACAGTCATTCGCCTACAAGCCGATGATCACATGGCTTGGTTCCGCCTGGGCACCGTGCTCGAAGAACTAGGACACCCCAAACGGGCGGCCAAAGCTTATGGCAATGTCACGCGACTCCAGCCGCATAACCACTGGGCCTGGTATCAGCGGGGCCGCATGTTAGAGCAGCTCTCGGATTACCACGCTGCGATCGCCGCTTACCAAAAAGCCGCTAAGTTGCAGCCCACCTTTGACTCGGCCCAAAAAGCTAGCCAACGACTACTAGGCAAGACCCTTTCCCTAAGTAGCACCCGGTAATCTGAGGAAATTTTGCAAGGTCGTTTCCTCAAGAATATATTTCAGTAATCGGGGCGGTAGAAGGCACCTTAGGGATCATTGACGCCGGGTAGATGACTGCTTCTTCCAGGTTGCCCTAGAGAATTAGAGGTGGCTTTAACAATGAATTGATCTGCTGCCTTCAACGCCTGATCTTTCTGTGCTCCGCCAATTACTCGCCACGGTACCTGCAGCAATGGAGCTGGCCGACAGTCGCGACAGTGACCCTCGGTCAAATTTTCCCCGCTCCCACAGGGGCAATTGGTTTGAACAGAAAAAATTAAAATAAAAAAGCGATCACAGTATCTGGTCGATATCTATCTCCTGCATGAATGCTCCTAAATAAGGCTTTCAAGCCACTGCAGCACCTGGCATCGATAAATTAACTCATTGAAAAACA
>CAZFWL010000234.1:0-5394 GCA_964522775.1 uncultured Halomicronema sp. | reverse complement strand
CACGCGCGGGTCACGATCATGGGTGGAGAGAGTAATGTCGTGATTGTAGATTTTCATAAGGCCACATAACTTACTGAAATAAGGCAAAACAAATCAGCCAGTCTGCCAAATAGAGCAGCCCGCACCCACCCCAGCCGAGACAAGCTGGATGACTAAATGCACAGAACTTTGAAGGCAAAACCTGGCGATAACCCACTCAAACAGGGGAGCGGGTCATCGGCAACTTACCAGCCTGTGGTCAGTCATCCAAACCGTAGTCGCTTGCCAAAAGGCATGATATGTACGGCTAAAAACTAGCCCCATAAGCCTATCTGAAGTGATCGGAGACAGACCTGAAAGCACAAGTATTTTTAAGTGTTGGCTTCAAAGAGTTATGGTTCCCTAATAAAAAACGCTCCCGGGGGAGCGTTTTGCCATGTCTTTTCGCAAAGACTCGTAGAATCAGGTCATGGGTGGCACATCACTCAATTGACCACAGAAATTTGTACCCCCCGTCCGGTTAGGGCTAGCAGTTGAATGAGCTGCTCAATGCTGAAGCGACTGATTTCGCCACTAATAAGGTTCTGCATGCGCGGCAAGGTTTGCTTCAACGCTTTGGCGGCTTCTTCTGGAGTCCATCCTCGCTGTGCGATCGCTTCCTGTAGTGACAACATCAAAGCTGTGCGAATTTGCAATGTCTCGGCTTCGGCGATCGCGCACTCAGACAACGTCGATTCACGACATACGGTGGGGTCAAGAGTAAGCATGACAGTTTCATGTAAAGGGCGAAGCGCCTGATAGCGCATAACCATTTTAAGTGTGGTAACGTCAAATACTTCCCAGCTGCATTTTTCCTTAACGATATGCCTGATAAATTCTCTCTCATGATTCACGGTGGCTGTGGCGCACTGGAGCATATTCGTCGGGAAGGCAGCGAAGACGACTTTATCCATAGCCTGCGTCGCATCTTAGAGGGAGGACGGCAAATTCTGGTGCAAGGGGGAACGGCGATCGATGCAGTGGAATACTGCGCCAATCATTTAGAAGACGATCCTTTGTACAACGCTGGGCACGGCTCCGTGCTCAATGAATATGGCGAAGTCGAAATGGATGCCGCCATTATGGATGGTCGCGGCTTGGAAGCCGGAGCGGTGGCGGGCATCACCAATGTCAAAAACCCGATTACTTTGGCCCGGCGGGGGCTCGAAAAAAGCGAGCACGTGATGTTGATTGGCAAAGGCGCCCGGGAATTTGCCAAAATCTGCAACGTGGAATTCATGACCGACGACTACTTTGTGATCGACTCACGGATTCGGCAGTGGCGCGAAGCGCAAAAAGCCGGGGGCATGATGTTGGATCACGAGGACGCCGAACCGCAGCAAAAACTGGGCACCATCGGCGCAGTCGCCCAAGACAGTGACGGCAATCTCGCAGCAGCAACATCCACGGGCGGCATTGTGAATAAGCGCTGGGGGCGAGTGGGGGACAGCCCCATCGTGGGGGCAGGCGTCTTTGCCGACAACACCACCTGTGCGGTATCAGCCACCGGTTACGGCGAGCAGTTTCAGCGCACCGTCCTCAGTAAAATGATTTCCGACTACGTCCATTTCAAAGGGATGGACGCGGCTGAAGCCGCCACGGCCGGGATCGATTATTTGGTGGAGCGAGTGAACGGGTTAGGAGGCGTCATTGTGATTGACCGTCACGGGCGCTGCGCCTTTGGCCACTCTACCTCCGGGATGATTTGCGGCTACATTGAGCGGGGGGGCGAAAGCGTCTGCCGCCTCACCTAAGCACCCAGCTCTCCCTAAAGGCCATTGCCAATCAAGATGAACGGTGCCCAATAGTAAGGATGGCTGCGGGGCGCAGGCCTATTTGCCTGGGCATCCAGATTCGCGGCCTCAACCCCAATGCCGCGATCGCGCAGGGCGATCGCGGACTCAACCTCTCCCGCATTCAGCAGGCTCAACTGCGCCTGTTGCAAGGCTTCCGCTTTGGTGAACTCTCCGGAGGCCAAGAATTCGTAAAAGCGCTGCATCAGGATGCTGGTACTGTCATCATTCACCGCCCACAAGGACGCGATCACCGTTTCCGCGCGATTTTCTGCCAAAAAGTAGGAGCTAATTCCGGCAATCTCGGTGCCATCGCCAGCGGTGCCACCCAAAGCCGTTTCACACGCTGAGAGCACCACGAGGTGCAGGTCGCGAAGGCTTTCTTGCATGGTCTCGATTTCCGGAAAGCTCAGCTTTTGGCTGTCGCCCAACACGATGAAAGAATCTTCGGGTCGACTGGGGGCAAACTCGGCGTGGCTGGCAATGTGCAGAATCTGCTTAAATTCCACATTGGCCTGAATAGCCGCCAACGTGAATTCGTCATTGAGTAAGACCTGGCCCGGATACAGGCCGATCGCATCCGCGCCATCACTGCGCACCACGGCATCCAGTTCGGCGTCTACCGCTGGCAAGGCGCGAAAGCCAGCAACCGGTTCCGTTAGCCCCACCGCCAACGCTTCTACTTCGTCTACTGAACCTAGCGTTTTCGTCGTGTCGGTAGTACCAGGGGTAATGACTGTCGAGAGGGTATAGCGCTCGGCTAAGTAGCGATCGCCATCAAACAATGCCGCCATGGGAATGTACCGCGTCACCCGGTCATTCACGAAGATGAGCTGCTGAATGTTGTTCTGCTCTAATTCCGTTTCTAAAGGCTGAATGAGCCACTGATAGAGTTGATTGCTGGTGGCCTGCAGGGTCGTCAAATCTCCTGGAGCTTGCAGTTGCTCACCCAACTGCTGCACCACTCGGGCGAGTTCGCCTTGAGTCGCGGCTTCAACCGCGATACTGCCGACCGCTCCGCCAGCGGAGGCCCATAACAACCAAAGCTTTTCTTCCGTCACGAAGGGATAAATCAGCAGCGCGTCTGGGTTGGCTTGCAACAGTTCATAAGCGCCATCACTGAGGTCACGGGGGTCTTGGAACTGATCATCAGTGCGATCGCCCCGCGCGATCGCCGTTTCAAACGCGGTCACCTGATTTTCATAAGCGGTCGTCAGAGTCCGCTGCTCTGTCCGCAGGTCGTTCAAAGCGTCGCAGCGGCGTTGACGGCAGGCATAAATTTCTTGGCCGAGGGCAATGAGGCTACCGTGGGCTTCGATCACAGGCTGCTCAATCTCGGTATATTGCAGCTCATTGCCGCTCCAGGTCGCGCGCGTCGTATCAGTAAACTCCCGCAGTTCTTCCAGCTTCAGCAAGTCCAGCACCTGTTGCGCCTCAGGAATCCGGCCCGCTTGCAGCAGCAAATCGGCCAACACCCGATAGTCAGCTTCCACCAAAGTCAAAAACGACTGTTGAGATTCCAAGCTTAGGCCGTCAATGTCTTGACGAATATCCTCCGTGATATTCGTCGCTTCTTTGTAAAAAACGATCGCTAACTCAGGCTCGTTTTGCAAACCTAGAACAACCCCCATCGCTCTGTAAGCTCGCCACTCCCAATAGCGATTACCGAGGGGGCGCACAATGGATAGCGCTTCTTCCAACAACTCAAAGCTTTTTGCAAACTCACCAATATGGCCGTAGGAGTACCCCAAATTCCCCATGGCCGCCGCTTCGTCAATGGGGGTTCCTCGACCTTGCACAAGCTCGTAAGCTTGCTCAAAGTGCAGAATGGCGGCTTCAAATTCGCCCCGTTCCTGATAGTTCCAACCCAAATTAATCAGCGCCATGAACTCGATATCCGTATCGTTGGCTTGGCGGGCTAACTCCAGCGACTGCTGATGAAATTCACGCGATGCTTCATATTGACCGCTGTTTTGGTAGGCAATGCCCAAACACCCCATTGCACCGGCTTGAGCATAAGGACTCCACTCCTGCTCTGCATACTGTTGGGCGAGGTTCAGAGCGTCACCACAAAATTTCAGCCCCTCTTGATGCTGTCCCAAGGCCAGGGCATAAGTCGTTCCCATACCGTGCAAAATTGAGGCTCTGGTTTGGGGATCTGACGCGACCTGGTCATGCTCTAAAGCCAGTTGCCAGGCATTGAGCGCGGCTTCAATCTGCGAGGTTTCGGAAAAAGCCCAGCCGATACTTAGCTGTAACTGAGCGCGGATAAATTGGTTTTCCTCAAATTCATCGACTTGCAACGCCAAATCGTACGCGTCCTGTAACACCGTCAGCGCGTCCGCATACCGAGTTTGCAGCAGATACACTCTGCCGATATATGCCAGGGCAATGACTTGGTAATTTTGCCAATTCTGGTCTCTCGTAATCTCTAAAGCACGCTCAAACTCGGCTAGGGCTTGCTCATAGGATTCCGCATTAAACGAGCTTTCTGCCTGATACAACATTTCGAGGACATCCGCCTCTGAAATTTCTGACTTGCGCTGAATTGCCGGTTCAGACGCTCTAGGCAGAAAAGTGGGCATATTGGCAGCTTTTGATCGGGCGGCATCAGTCGATAAAACAGACGGCGGAAATGAGGCTTGAGCCGGAGCAGCAAGGGCGAACTGCATGAGCAGCGTCGAGCCGATAGAGAGACCGAAAAGTTGGGCGAGAGAACGCATAGCGACGAAATGTTAGCGGAGCCTGTCGTTAGTCTATCGCTCCGATCTGAAGCAGTGGCTGCAGTTTTCAGCCAGGTTTCAAGTTGTGCGTTGCGAGCACAGATCTTGAAACCTGGTGGTACGGCGGTGACGGACACCCCTCGGGAGAAATCAACTAAAGTAGCCAGCACCAGGTAAGCATCGCTAATAATTTTGAGTACCATAAGGCCTTTGGTATAGAGAGCGGCCAAAGTATGTCGCAAATGGCTATGACCTTTCAGAATGCTGCATTACTCGTCGTTGATGTGCAAAAAGGGCTCGAAGAGCCGCGATGGGGCCCCAGAAATAACCCAGATGCGGAGAGCAATATTGGCCGACTGATTGAGATGTGGCGGGCAAGCGATCGCCCAATCATTCACATCCAACATTGCTCGGTTGAGCCCGACTCACCGCTCCGGCCTGAGCTCCCCGGTTGCGCGTTTAAGGACGTCGCCATGCCGCACGCTGATGAGCCAATTTTCAAAAAAACTGTGAATAGCGCTTTTATCGGCACCGATTTAGAAGCGTATCTACGATCTCGATCGCTGGATACGCTCGTGGTGGTCGGTCTGACCACCAATCATTGCGTTTCGACGACGGTTCGCATGGCGGGCAATTTGGGCTTCACGACATTTGTGGTAGCCGATGCCACGGCTGACTTTGACCGCGTTGGCCCCGATGGGACTGTGTACAAAGCGGCACAAGTCCATGACATCTCGCTCGCCAGCTTACATGGCGAGTTTGCCACCGTTGTCACCACTGAGACCTTGCTAACGCCCGCCACGGCGGTATGACAGTCAGAGACACCGACCGATCGCGCTTGATCTTCGCTTTTCAACATT
>CAZFWL010000233.1:0-5423 GCA_964522775.1 uncultured Halomicronema sp. | reverse complement strand
CCTCGATCAAAGGTTAAATGAGGGGTTCGGGCCATGCGCCAGCGAAGAATACTGCCGCCATTCTATAGAGTCATTGGCATTTGCGACTGTGGAGACAGCGTTAGTCATAGCTGCCTGAATCTCCGGGCTCTTAAGAACAACGCTAAAACTCGCATCTGTTTTCACCATGATGCGGTAAATGCTGGGATTGACCGCGATCGCGTTACGTAGCCAACGGGCAGCTTCAGCCGCTTTGCCCTGTAATGCAAACGTCGAGGCTTTACCGTACCAAGCATTCGGATTCGGCACTCGACATTGCAGAGAGCGATCAAAACTGGTCAAGGCATCGCGGAACCGATGCAGCTTATTCAGCATGACCCCACGATAAGTCCAAGCGTAGTGGCAGTTAGGCTTAATGGCGACGGTTGTATCGAGACAGCTGAGAGCATCATGAAAGCGTCGCATCGCTGCTAGCGCGATCGCCCGCTCGTACCAGGCATAGTGGTTATCCGGCTCTTGCTGAATCAATTCATCAAAGCAATCAGCTGCTTCTTGGTAGCGATGTAAACGCAGCAAAGCAGTACCACGGTTGCGCCAGGCTTTAGCATCATGCTGATTGAGGGCAATCGTCCGCTCAAAGCTAGTCAGTGCTGATTCGAAATCATTCGTTTTTGCTTGGACAATGCCCTGGCCATGCCATGCCCGAGATAGGGTTGGGGCTAATGCAATTGACTGTTGAAAGCTATGCAACGCCGCCTCATATTGCTTCAACTCGCATAGCGCGTAGCCTTTCTCAACCCAGGCTTTAGCATCTGTCGGGTCGGTCGCTAGCACTTGCTCGTAGCGGGCGATCGCAGAACGATATCGCCCTACATTAAACAACGCACTCGCCTGACCGTACCAAATCTGTGTTGCCTGAGTTTGAGAAACAGCCATGACGATAAAGAATGAAGTTGCACCAGCAGCCAAACAAACCTGTATGTGGGTTTGCTGCCCTCGATCTCTTCGCCACCCGGCAAAGATCCAGGGACTACGACAAGAGCCTCAAAAGACTCGATACTTCAATGTATCCCGTTGAATTTATCGGCCAGGCTGGTGACCAGCAGTCTTGTTCAAGAATTCACATAGCAACCCATTTCGTGGAGAAACTCGGGGATATTGCTGAATATTTTGTGCCCGCCATAAATATAAGTTCAACTGAGGGGATCTCAGTTGAGCATCAGGCGATCCAGTCGTTGGCTAACTAGCCTCGAAGAAAGTGAACGAGAGTTATGTAACAGCGCTGGTCTCTCGTAAGGATAAGGGCTGAGTCATCATCACGATACTGAGCCAGCCGCCGCCTGTCTCTGGATGGTTTTGAGCGAGTAATTTACCGCCGTGGGCTTCAGCAATCTGCTGTGAAATTGCCAGGCCAAGCCCTGTGCCTGTATTGCCTGAGTTAACCAAGTCATGGGGTTGGGTTGATAGGGGAATGTACTGTTCGGTGCTGGAGCGTGCACGAGACGTATCAGCCCGATAAAACCGGTTAAAAATATACGGCAGGTCACTCTCTTTGAAACCACACCCTTCGTCAATCACATCAACTCGCAGTTGCGGCAAGGTATTTGCCGAGTCATGGGCCATGGTTGACGGCTCACTTTCAACTGTAGCCCGCACATAAATCGTGCCTTCTCGGGGGCTGAACTTAATGGCGTTATCGATTAAGTTGATGAATACCCGATAGATTAAAGGCTCATCGAGCTGCACGACGAGATCCGACGGGCCTTCATAGGCAATCTGCACATGTTTAACTTCGGCCAGCGGCTCTAAACTCTGCCAGGCTGCCAAAATCAATCGCGGTAATTCCACTGGTTTAAGCGCTAGTCCCGTACCACCACTCCGTTCTAAGCGGCTCAGGTTCAGCAAATCTTCGACTAGGTTGCCGAGGCGCAAAATTTCGTTCAGCAGCCGGTCAACCCATTTCACCAAAGCTGGATCAACTCGCTCTCTCAAGGTCTCGGTGACTAATCGGATAGAAGTCAAGGGAGTTTTGAGCTCATGGGCGACATCAGAGGTCCAGCGATCGCGCTGCTGCACCAAGTTTTCGGCTTCTTGCCGATTTTCCAAAAAGACGCCCACATGGCGGTTGGGCAGCGGCACACTACACCCGCGCAACGGGTAAGCCACTCCCGCATTCGGATTAATGGGGTCGGGCGAGACTAAATTCAAGACCCAATCCTGCTGGCACGATCGCTGGGCCCGGCGGGTCTCCTCAATTAGCTGGTCTAACTCGAACGAACGAACAAGTTCGAGTAACAGTCGGGGGGGAAGGGGCGTGATCGCCTCTTGGTCTTGCTCGATGACTGGGATGTCGAGCATTTGGCTCGCTAACGGATTGATCCAGATGAGTTGGTTCTCCTCATCAACTTCTAAATAGCCCACAGGGGCTTGTTGCAACAGCTCATAGCTCGTCATCGGTTGCCCAGCATCAGGTGCCACTACGGCCCTGCGGACGATTTGGCTAGCAGCTGTAGTGGCTGATGCCACTTTTGAACCCGAGGCGATGCCGCGCAACAACCAGCCCAGCCCGACACTTGAGATCGCGCCAACAGCTATAAACCACTCGTTGATGGTGTCCATAATTCTGCCGACACTCCCTGCTGCAATAACCACGCTCAGCCAATGGCTGGAGTCGATTGCAAATCAAATAAATCTCACCCCATACCTTAACAACTAAATGTTAAGAACTCGCTCTCCTGCCGTTACCTAAATAACTGAATTTCGGTACGAAATGCTCTGAGGTCGGCAATTCACCGATTCTGAAACAGCTAAAACCAGTAGCCAGTCACGCTAAATGCCACTACCTAATCACGTATGGACTGTCAGGATTCAGAGAATGGCCGTTTTGGCGATCGCATTTGGTATATTCTGGCGTTGGCAAAATGCAAGGACCCGGCGTAAGGGCACTTGGGCACTATATAAAAGCGATATATAAGGTGACAGTTTTGGCTTATAACTTCAGCTCTGACGTGCAGAACAAGCGAGTATTGGTCACAGGCGGGGCCGGTTTTATTGGTTCAAATTTTGTACATTACTGGCAAGGGCAATCTGACACGCTCGTGGTGCTCGATGCGCTGACCTACGCTGGACACCGGGCGACTTTGGCTGATTTAGACGGCGCTGATGGATTTAAGTTTATCCAGGGAGATATTTGCGATGCGGAGTTGGTGACTCAGTTGCTGGCCGATTATGAGATTGATACTGTCATCCATTTTGCCGCCGAGTCCCATGTCGATCGCTCCATTCTTGGCCCAGCAGCGTTTGTGCAAACCAATGTAGTGGGTACGTTCACGCTATTAGAAGCCTTTAGGAATCGTTGGGAAGCCCAAGATAAGCCAGAGCATTTTCGATTTTTACATGTCTCCACAGACGAAGTCTTTGGCAGTCTCGGGCATGAAGATCCGGCATTTAGCGAAACAACCCCTTATGCACCGAATAGTCCTTACTCTGCCTCAAAGGCGGGCAGCGATCATTTGGTCCGAGCCTACTTTCACACGTTCGGGCTACCGACATTAATCACGAATTGCTCGAATAATTACGGGCCTTACCAGTTTCCGGAAAAGCTGATTCCCTTGATGTGCGTCAATATCTTATCCGGGCAACCGTTGCCGGTTTACGGCGATGGGCAAAATGTCCGTGATTGGCTGCATGTGGCTGACCATTGTGAGGCGATCGCGACGGTACTGCAAAAGGCTCGTCCAGGCGAAACCTACAACATTGGGGGCAATAACCAGGTCAAAAACATCGACATCGTGCAGCAACTTTGTGACCTGATGGATGAAGTTGCCCCAAGCTTGCCCGTGACCCCAGCCCGTAAATTGATTACCTACGTGACCGATCGCCCTGGACACGATCGCCGCTACGCCATGGATAGCTCAAAGCTACAGCGCGAGTTGGGGTGGCAACCCAAGTATGACTTTGCCACAGGGTTAGCCCAAACCGCCAAATGGTACCTTGCCAACGAGGCTTGGTGGCGACCCTTGCTAGCGCGATCTCGCCAATAGCGGTCACTTATCATCAGCGGCAAATCAGCTATCATCAGCGGCAAATCAGCCTGATTGATTAATGCTGAGCGATCGCATGCGTGCCCAATTGCCACGGCACTAGCCGACAATCTTCCCTGGCTTTAGCGATACTGTAAAAGCTGTTGGGATGACCGTGGGTAATCGTGATGTTGCCGTTTTTGAAAAATCAAGTCTTGCCCAGCCGGGGGGCGCAACTATTCATTCAAACGGGGCTGAAGTGGCAAAAAGATAAGTGCTTAGAAATGGGGGCAGCCCTCTCGTATTACGCTCTGTTCTCGCTCTTTCCGATCGCGTTAGTCATCGCCGGGGTTTTAGGCTTTTTTCTCGGGCCAGACACCAATGCGGCCCAAAAGATTTTGACCTTTACGCAAGACTCATTGCCACCGGAAGCGTTCGGCATTGTTCAAGACACGCTGTTAAGGCTGAATCGCCAAAGTGTTGGTGCTGGCATTGTGGGATTTGGGGTGTCCTTTTTTGCCGCTAGCAGCGTCTTTACCGCCCTTGATCGCTCAGTTGATCGGATTTGGAAAGCGGAAGAACCCGATACTGAGGAGACCTTAACCCTGAAAGCGAACGCGATCGCCTTGCTCGGCAAAAGACTCGTGGCCTTCGGATTGGTCATCAGTACGTCGCTGCTACTTTTCCTCTCACTGCTGTCGAACATTGCCATTCGGGTCGTCATCGACATTATCGACAGCATGGATCGCACGCTTTCGTTTGTGCAAGTGGACAGCTTATTGATTGCCAAGGCTTTGCAGATCGGTTCTTCTTTCCTCTTAGTGGCCTTGGCGGTGCTGCTGTTGTTTCGGTTTTTGCCCTCGACGCCCACTCCCTGGAAGGATTTATGGCCGGGAACTTTATTGACTACTGTTTTACTGCTGGGTTTGCAGCAATCGGTCAGTCGCAACATCATCCACATTGGCGGGCAGTACCAGTCCTACGGGGCGATCGGCGGCGTGATGATTCTCATGCTGTGGATTTATCTCACCTGTCAAATCTTCTTTTTTGGCTGTGTCATGTCGTATGTTTACGCTCATTTGTTTGGGAGTCGCCGAAATCAAGACCTGATTCTTTGAACTCATGCTGCCACTCTCCCCGCCTTTAAATTGCACCATCTCGATCTAGCCGCATATTCAACCCTGTAGCAGTGCGACGCTAGAGCAAAATATAAGTTCTACCGATGGATTTGGGTGAAGCTTTGCCCAGATATGGTTAGATGGTTGGGGAATCCTGAGGGTACGGACTTGGGGATAGGTTGAATGACTAATACTTACAAACGCGTATTACTTAAATTAAGTGGCGAAGCCCTAATGGGGGAGCTTTCCTACGGCATTGACCCCAACATTGTGCAATCAATTGCCGAAGAAGTGAGCACCGTCG
>CAZFWL010000232.1:0-5456 GCA_964522775.1 uncultured Halomicronema sp. | reverse complement strand
AGAGAGTGCGCGTGAGGCTGAGGAGGTGGCTGGTTCAGCGTCGGCGACTGCCCTACGGGGCGGTGAGTCGGTGGAACGCACGGTGACCGGTATTCTCGAAATTCGAGAAACGGTGGCTGAGACGACTCGTAAGGTTAAACGGTTAGCGGAATCTTCTCAGGAAATTTCGAAGATTGTGGCGTTGATTTCGCAGATTGCCTCCCGAACGAACTTGCTCGCTTTGAATGCCAGTATTGAGGCCGCAAGAGCCGGGGAAGCAGGTCGAGGCTTCGCGATTGTGGCGGATGAAGTGCGACAACTAGCCGACCGGGCCGCGAAAGCATCGAAGGAAATTGAACAAATTGTCTTGCAGATTCAAAGTGAGACGAGCGGTGTAATGACGGCCATGGAAGAAGGTACCCAGCAGGTAATTGAGGGTACCAAGCTAGCGGAACAAGCCAAGCGATCGCTTGAAGACATTATTCAGGTCTCGAATCGGATTGATGTCTTGGTGCGATCGATTACTGCTGATACCGTTGAGCAGACCGAAACTTCTCGGACTGTGGCGCAGGTAATGCAATCGGTAGAATTGACGGCCCAAGAAACCTCGCAAGAATCACAACGAGTGTCAGGCTCGCTGCAAAACCTGGTGGGGGTTGCCCGTGATCTATTGACTTCAGTCGAACGATTTAAGGTCGATGACGGGGAGAATACCCAAGCCTAAAGCAGAAGAGCGATCGCGATCTCATGGCTAAATAAGTCAGATCAGTGTAACGAGCTGTAAAGCCGTTTGCTTGCCACCCATTAAGATGTCTGAACAAGAGAACGTCATGAGCCTAACAGTCCAACGCCAAAGCCGGGGAAGCACTATCGAGGCATCACACGTACCGATGCCAGGGCACTACATACGAGTACGAGGGGGGAAATAATCCGCCATGATGCCGGAACAGCAGCAGCGAATCCTGGGATATTTCATCGAAGAAGCCAAGGATCACCTCAACACGATTGAGCAAGGTCTCCTCAATCTTCAGAACACGATTCAAGATCCAGAAATAGTGACTGAAGTATTTCGGGCGGCGCACTCGGTGAAAGGGGGAGCCGCGATGTTGAGTTTGGGCAGCATTCAAACTGCTTCCCACCGTCTAGAGGATTATTTCAAATTACTCAAAGAAGCTCCTACGACCACAGTTGACCGCGACCTGGAAACAATGTTTTTGCAGGTTTTTGATGGTTTACAAGCACTGCTAGAAGAACTGCAGGGCCCTTTTGGACTGACGGATGAAAAAGCCCAAGAGGTGATGACTGATATTGAGCCTGTCTTTGATCGCCTGGAAACTCATCTCAATGAACTGATTGCGGCTGCTCCCGCGGCTGCTCCTGCTCCTGCCGCTGTCTCAGCACCGACTCAAGCGGCTCGGGCAGTTGCGAGCAGCAGTGAAGACAGTGCGCTGAAGTTGGTCTTTAGCAGTGACGTGCCAGGACATTTGCGGGAAATGTTAACGCTGTTTAAACAGGCCGATACCGAAGCTAGCCGAACGGCTTTGCAAGCCTGTTGTGATGCTCTAAAGCGCGTTGGTGAGCAGTTTGATCTGAGCCTCTGGTGTGATTTGACCACTGCTACCCGACATGCAGTTGGCAACTCTGAGCAAACTTATCGATCGCTGGCTCCCGTCATTATCAAAGAGCTAAAGCGTGCTCAAGAGCAGGTGCTATCAGGACAGGCTAATGCCATTTCGGTGTCGGCCGAATTAGAGTCACTGATGCCGCTACTCGTTGAAACCGAGGATTCAGTGGGTGACATTGACTCGCTGTTGAACGATGCTTTATCCACTGCGGAAGAGCCTGATCTGTCTGATCTGTTTGCCAATGAAACTGAGTCCGCGACAGGGGCTGAAGCCGATTTAGACTGGCTGGATTTGTCTGAGGATGCCGCTGGTGCCGTGACCTCCAGTAGTGACGATGACCTAGCAGATTCGCTCTCGGCCTTGACCAATGATGCCAGTTCGGTTGAGTTGCCTCGGGAGCCGACCGTGGGCACGGCTGAATTGAACAGTCTGGCTGATCTGTTTGAAGGAGAGGTGTCGGAACTGGACTCCCCTTGGGAAGAAATTTCTGAAAGTGAGGCCGCAGTCGCTGATACCCCTAGCCCAGACATTGAATTGGATAGCGATTTCTCTGATTTGTTAGAGGGTTCCTTGGAAGAGGATGACGCTTCAAGCAGTGGTGATTTGGTTGATCTCTTTGGTGATACTGGCGACTTTGGTGAGCCGATATCAGAGGAAACTAGCTCGGTAGACACTAGCGATGACCTCAACGATCTGTTAGGTCTCGGGAATGTGGCGGATACACCAGCGGCGTTAACTACTGAGGGGAACGATGCTGGTTTAGATGCGTTGCTAGATGGCTTAGAGACTTCTGCGGAAAGTAGTCAAAGTGCTCCGAGTGATGACTTGGAACTGGATTTTGATGGGCCATCAGACGACGTACTTTCCTTTGATTTTGACTCTTCATCAGATGAGGCTCCGGCAGATGAAGAGTTTGACGATCTGTTTGGCACTGAGACAGCGGCGGTAGAACCAGCTGCTGACATCACTGATCTCTCAGCAGGTGAATTAGATGATGCGCTTGATATGGGCGCTGATGTGGTAAGTACTGATGATCCAGAGATGACGGCATCCTCTGAAGAGGATGATGACTTAGGTTCGATCGAAGATCCCTGGTCAACTACTGACGATGATCTGGCGATTGAGGATGCCGAGCTCGCCTTAGACGCTTTGGATGATTTGCAGAATGAGTCCGCAGCCCCAGACACCTCAGTCACAGACAGTAATGATCTAGATTTCAGTGACTTTCCTGATATTGAAACTGAAGAGCCGGATACTGCCGACACGGAAGCGTCGGTAACCGGGACTGAAGATTTCGATGACTTGTTTGGTGACGTTGAGACCAGCGACTCGTCGTCGGTCGTTGAATCTGACTTCGATGATGCTGACTTCTCCTTAGACGAGATCCCTTCCCCCGATGCTGCTGAAGTTGATACAACAGTCGCTGACGCAGACTCCGATCTCGGAGATCTGTTTGACACTGAGACACCAGCTACGGACACTGAGTTCGACTTTTTAGACGCAGAGGAGCCTGTCGGTAGTGATGCTGCCGAGATCAATGATGATTTCCTCTTTGAAGAGGATACTGACAGTGCTGGCTCTGACGAGGCTAGTGGCTTCGATGCTTTGCTAGATGAGGCCATAACTGTACCGGATGCCGATATGGACGCCTCGCTACTAGCTAGCGATGAAACGTCGGAAGACTTCGACTTGAAGTTTTCTGATGTGACTGGCGAAGCAGTCCTTGCCGTAGACGAAGATAATGCTGCTTTAGATTCAGGAAGCGATCTCTTGGCTACTGCATCGGATGACGGTGAAGATTTGCCCGACGCAGGCACTGTTACTGATGCCAGTGACGACTTCTTCAGCGAGGCGACGGCGGTCGTCGCTGATGACAGTGATGATTTATTTGGTGACACCGAAGCTGAGTTGACCGCAGCCGCAGCCGTTAGTGAGGATGATGCTGACGACTTTTTTGGTGGCGGCAGTACTGCTGACACGAGCTCAGACTCAGTCGCAACTGACGACATTGATGATTTTTTCAGTACTGATGCTGTATCAGCCGATATCTCAGTTGTCAGCACCGATGACTCAGTAGCGGTTGCTGATGATGAGCTCTTAGTTTCGTCAAGTGATGAAACCGCTGATCTACCGCTGGACTCTGCTGTCGACGGCGAACTGGATTCTTTAGAACTGGACGGCACCCCAGAAGATGATAGTCAGGAGGCTGACACGCCTGATGCAGCTGGCCTTGATCTGTTGGGCTTGGACGATGTTGGGCTTGCTGATGACAGCGATTCGCTAATGAGTTCTGACCTGGATATCACTGCTCAAGGGAGCGAATCCGATACGTTGTTGGGGGATTCCGATGATAGTGAAGGCGACGCTGACTTGGCAGACCTAGATTTTGATTTGGGGGAAGTAGACGAGTCGGTGGATGAGCCGGTTGGCTTAGATGAGCTCGATATTGACAGCGATGACGCGGGCGAATTCGATGATCTTGATGCCATGCTGTCTGAGGATACAGCTGAGATTGCCGCTGAGCCAGTGATGGTTGATGAGCTAGCGGATTCAACCAGTGATGGATTGGACGAATTAGATGCCCTATTGGATAGCGATGCATCGGTGACAGAGGTTAATGCTGCTGTAGGCGGGGCCAACGTCGATTTTGATGAGCTAGATGCCCTGATTGGGGAGACTGATGACTCAGATACGCCTGCTGCTTCTGCCAGTGATGAAGATACCGGTGATGAGTTTGGCGATTTAGAAAAACTTCTAGAAGAAGCTGACCAAACCCTGGGTGGTGGCGCGACCAGCATGAGATCGCCAGGTCCAGGCCGGTCTACCCGCCGAGTTGGCGGCATCGTTGATCAGACGATGCGGGTCTCCGTCAAACACCTGGATAATCTCAATAACTTGGTAGGGGAATTGGTCGTCAATCGTAATTCCTTGGAGCAAGATCAAGACCGCTTCCGCCAGTTTCTTGATAACCTGCTCTTTCAGGTGCAGCAGTTGAATGATGTTGGCCAGCGGATGCGCGACCTGTATGAGCGATCGCTGCTCGAAAGTTCACTCTTAGCAAGTCGCCAGGCCTTTCATGCTGGTGGCAGCGTGTTATCTACTACGACCAATGGTGGCAATGGCGACGGCCACGCTACCGGAGCCAGCTTTGACGCGCTCGAAATGGACCGTTTTACGGGGTTCCATACGTTGACCCAGGAGATGATTGAACTCATCGTGCGAGTGCGAGAGTCATCCTCTGATATCGCCTACACGGTGGAATCGACCGATCAGATTGCCCGTCAATTCCGTCAGGTCACGACCCAATTGCAGGAAGGGTTGAATAAGGCGCGCATGGTGCCGTTTGCCCAAACCGCCGATCGCCTGCCTAGGGCCGTACGCGATATTTCGATTAAGTGCGGTAAAGAAGCGCGTTTGGTTGTAGAAGGGCGAGAAACGCTGATCGACAAAATGCTGCTGGAGCGTCTGTATGACCCCATGACGCATTTGGTCAACAACGCTATCACCCACGGGATTGAGCCACCAGAAGAGCGCGCTGCCCTAGGCAAGCCCCGCGAAGGCAAAATCTCCGTTCGGGCCTTCTATCAAGGTAATCAAACAGTTATCTATATCGAAGATGATGGTGCCGGTATCAATCCTGACGTGTTGAAGCGCAAAGCGATTCAAAAAGGGTTGCTTACCCAAGCGGAAGCTGAACGGATGAGCACCCTAGAAACGTACGAATTGATCTTCTACCACGGGTTCACAACCCGGGATCAGGCCGATGACTTTGCGGGTCGTGGTGTTGGCATGGATGTGGTGCGATCGGCGTTGTCAGAAATTCGCGGCTCGATCAATATCGACTCTGAATTA
>CAZFWL010000231.1:0-5472 GCA_964522775.1 uncultured Halomicronema sp. | reverse complement strand
CCAAGAGCTGATGCGACAGGGGATGCCTTCCGGTGAGAGGTAATCGCCCAGGGGCAGGCCATACACCGCAAAGTCATGCTCCACATCATGCAACCGAGGGGCAATCCCCAAGTCTGACGTGTAAACCAGCGGACGAATGTAGAACGGTTCTGTCGGCTGATTTTTCTTGACGAACTCGATGATGATGGATTTGATCTGACCTGCATCGAGGTCAAATTGCAAAAATTGAGCACTTTGACTGAGTCGCCGACAGTGCCGCTCTAACCGAAAGAGCAAAGCCTGCTGCGGATTTGCCGGATCAGGCAGTCCCCGCAAGCCACCAAAGGCCGCAGTGCCGTAATGCAGACCGTGGGTCGCAATGGAGAGGGTAGCCTCTTCGAATGGGCAAAACCGTTTTTGAAAATAGGCAATCGGCAGGAACTGAGGCATCGGGTCTTCCTAAATCTGTCGGTGGGTGAATGTATTGTCGTAAAAAATCCGAATTTAGGGAACGCACAAGTTTGTAAACCGTAATGCCGGAGTTGAGGGTGAGTGGCGCTAACCCAAGGGCAACTTACCCTTGGGTGATAATGCGCTGCCGCTTAGCGATCTCTTTGGGTTAGTCATGGTGTGCTAGAAGCAGACTGCGGAGTAACGCCGGACACTGGCGGCAACGGGGCGGCGGCGTTGGGCCAGGGACCAGGCGCTGTCGCTGGCAGTTCCACCATTGTTTCTTCCGTTTTGTAGCGGGTGAATCCCCGGGCTTCGTAGTTCTTATAAGCATGCTGACTATCAAGTGAGCAGGTATGTAACCATACTCGCTGCTCCGTCTTTTCCCACGCTCGCTCAATGGCACAGGTCAGCAAATGTCCCCCGATGCCCCGCCCAATGAACTGTGGTAGCAGGCCAAAATATTCAATCTTGACACTCTGATCCGGCTGGGCAATCAATTCACAATAGCCAGCCGGAGTGCCCGACAAATAAGCCACCCAGGTTTCGAGTTCGGGTCGATCTAGATGAGCTAGCCACTGGTCATAGGTCCAGGGCAGGCGATCGCGCCAATGCCAGTGTCCCCCCACGCTGGTATACAAAAAGCGGCTAAACTCCGGACTCGGAATCGCCGCTTGCTGTACCGACAAATTGGGCAACTCGGCCTGTTTAGGGCGCAAAGCATCTGGCGATCGCATTTCCAGATACCAGGTGGTGAGTGGAATTTTCATCGTGGGCGATCGACCCTCCTACAAATTTGGCGCTATTGATAATACCGCTCCTCCAGCCAGATCCGAATGTCCCGCTCGGACACAAAGGTATGGCGACGGCGATCAACCGGGTCATACACCTCATAGTAGATAGCACCCTGGCGATCTCGTCGGGTGGTAATGCGCGGCTCTAAGGAACCGGCAAAAAAGTTTAGCAACGTTTGTCCCCAACGCTGCCAACGTGATGCTTGCCCCGTGGTTGATACGCCCGAGGTAACGGGTTGCTCACTAGTAAGCTGCTCGGGATCGAGTAACTCTAAACGGGCATATAAGTGGTCTGATTGCATGAGCCTGTCCTCCAGATTAAAGGTCAGCTCGAATCGATTCGGCATGAGTTAAGTTTCTCTGTTCTTTACCTCATCGAACAGAGGCAATTGAGATAAATTGTTCTGGTAACAGTTTGTTTTTAGAAAACTGTTCTGGCTGAAAGCAGGGCTAACTGTTTTGTGTCGATGAGTTGCCAGCTAACGCTTTAGCACTAGCCTCCTCGTTGCTGACCACCCTAATTCGAGGTGACATGATGAAACTTTCGCCAATCACTCTAGAGCCGCACCAAGTCCTGTACGAGCGAGTAGCAGAAAGACTGCAAACCCTCATTATGGAAGGGACTTTGCAGGCGGGCGATCGCTTGCCCTCAGTCCGAAAGCTCCGAGAGCAGCTTTCAGTCAGCACCTCCACCGTGCTCGAAGCTTACCGTCTGCTGGAAGACCGGGGCCTAATCACCGTGCGGCCACAGTCAGGCTATTACGTTAAGCAAACTGCTCTCACGCTTTTGCAAGAGCCAGCCACCACCGCTCCACCGGCCCAAGCTCAGGAAGTCGACATTACCCTCGCCTTCCAAATCATGATCACGATGCAAAACGCCGATTTCATTCAACTGGGGGCGGCGTTACCGGGTATGGATCTATTACCTCTGAAGCAGCTCAATCGACTCATGGGTAAAGTGCTGCGGGAAAATCCCAGCAGCGTTCATGCTTACGCCAATCCCTTGGGCTGTAGCCAATTGCGGTCAGAACTCGCCAAGCGGATGCTGAATGCTGGCTGCTCTGTGAACCCAGAGCAAATTGTGATTACTAACGGCACAGTGGAAGCGATCTACCTCGCTTTGCAAGCACTGACTCAGCCTGGCGACACGATCGCAGTCGAGTCGCCGACCTATTTCACGATTCTGGAGGCGATGAAAAACTTGGGGCTGAAAGCCTTCACGTTACCGACTCATCCCCGTGAGGGCATTAGCCTTTCTCATCTGGAATCAGCTCTGCAAAGTGGCGCAGTCAAGGTCGTGCTGCTGGTCTCAAATTTCAGTAACCCCGTTGGCTGCTGTATGGATGATCTCCGCAAAAAGCAGCTCATCGAATTGCTCAACCAGTACGATGTCCCGTTGATTGAGGATGACATTTATGGCGAGATTTATTTCGAAGGCACCCGACCCAAAGCAATTAAAGCGTTTGATACTGAAGATCGCGTCATTTATTGCAACTCGCTCAGTAAAACTCTGTCACCCGGATTACGACTAGGTTGGTGCATTGGCGGGCGACATCACGGCGCTATTTCAAAATCAAAATCTGTGGTCAATCTGAGTACCGCGATCGTCCCTCAACTCACGGTGGCGACTTTTTTGGCGAACGGTGGCTTTGACCGACATTTACGACAACTCCGACGCGCCTATCAGTTGCAGATGGCGCGGATGCACCAAGCCATTCGCGACTACTTTCCGGCGGAGACCCGCGTAACTCGGCCCGCTGGCGGTCATGTCCTCTGGGTCGAGTTACCGGACGGGTTTGATACCGTACAGCTTTATCGTGAAGCGTTGGAACACCACATCAGTATTGCACCAGGAGTCATTTTTTCTGCCTCCGGGCAGTGCTATCACAACTGCTTCCGACTCAATACCGCAATTCCCTGGTCAGCGGAAATCGATCAAGCAATGCAAACCCTAGGGCAACTGACCAAAAAACAACTCGCTCAACAGTGGTTGAACGACATGTCATAAGCCCCAATTTTATACGGAGCTTAGTCCGTAGGCTCTCCTTCTTGGCCCGATACAATGCGGGAGAAAATTCGGCAGGCTTCGATTTCCTCCGCCGTCCAAGTGCGCTTTTCGTAATCCAAATTGTCCGAACTTGGGCTGTCGGGAGAAATTAGGTTGAACTCAATATTCTCGGTATGGATGGCAAAAGTGACTTGGAACACTTCCAAAAAGTTGATAACCCAGTTGCACTGCTCTCGCGGAAACTGGTCATAATATCGAATCAAGTCGGCGATGCGAGCTTCTAAATAATGATGCGAGCCTTTGGAAACCAAAACGATTTTTAGCAGCAAAATCGCTAGCAAAATTGAGCTGCTTTGAGACAGTAATAGTGTGAAAAGTGGCGAGGGCGTTTGTTGATCTTCGGTCATCAACGCATCAATGACACGGTTACAGGTCCGTAGGCGTAGGGACGGATCAATTGGATCGCGATCGTGCTCAACATAAAGTTCGCTCAACTTTTGACCAAGATTATGCTTAAGCGTTTTAACGACATCAGGTTGCTTGACTGAGTAGGTCAAATACTCGACAAGACTTTTTTTGAAGTTGCCATAGTTCAAGTCTTGAACTTGCTCTAAAAAAAGATTGGCTAGGCTCTTATAGCTGTATTGGCCTTTGCGGGCAACGATCGCCTTAATCAACCGCAGTGCACCATCGCCCAGTACGGTCGGATTTCTAAGGCGTTTTTTGCTAGCGTCAGTGAAGCTCTGGGAATGAGCCGTATACATTGCCAGATCCATTTTGTACTGATCTTTTAGCTTTCGCGACAAAGATTTGGCTGCTTCTCTCTGTTCTAATGGATTTTCTGTGTTGACATATTGTTGAATAAGCAGATACGAAGTGTAGCGAGAAGTCCACGGGGCCTCCGACTCAACAAACCGAGAAGCAAACAGCTTAAGTTCTTCGAAGTCGGCGCTCTGCGTGAAACTTGACACCCAATATCGTAGACGTTTCAAGCTAGGCGAAACTGTCCGCTTGTTGAGTGAAGAGTCCTCGAACAGACTAATTAAGTCTTGAATGGCTTGATACTGACGGGCGACTTCCCAGTTGTTGATCAGAATGTAGCAAGAACGCTTGAGAGTGTTTCGAAATTCCTGCTCGTCATTATTGAACAGTAAGACATAAATGCCGGATGAAACATCGGTACTTGCAGTTTCGCCATACTCGAAAAATAATTGCTTAAACTGAGCTAAGACGTCCTCTACATCCCATGTTTTTACAATACTCAGTAAAAAGCTGAAAATAGTTTCTTGAGCCTCGCTAACGCTGATCTGCGACTGTTGGTAGCGCTGAGCATCTGATTGTTGGCTGCGATCCACCACAAAAGTATCAACCCTTGTCATATCAATCTCTGTTTACCCAGGACTTACGGTTGTCGAAGTTCCCAGCGCCATTCGAGAATGTGCTTATTGTTGCTTTAAGTACTGGCATTACGCAACCTCACTGATTCCTAGCGCCGTCGTTGAGCTGTTTGAATTCAGTGAAACCAACGATGACACCGTGTATCTACAGCCTTCAATGTGGATGGTTACGAATCCGTTTAAAGTAGCAACAAATTTGCAAAACGCTCTGAATTGGTCTCCGCAGCACAAATAGAATTCATTGCTGACTGCCGAAACTTTGTGGCACAGGGACTAACCCCGCTGCGACGGTTAAGCCGAGATAGGCAGCGGGAAGCCAAACAACGCTGCTAAAGCGAAGTGGGTAGTTGGTTCGAAAAACGAGAACTGTAGATGCAAAAACCTGATGGATGCATTGTAAGCGCAAACAGTTGAGGATAAATCAGTCTCCTGAACATGCTGATGCGCAACATTTTTGGCATGGTGGTGGCTAGCTCACCTGCGGCTAATGGACTTTTCCTGCTTGTAGCCTGAGCTACCGAAAAAGTAATCTCTAGCATCGCATTCGACTCGAAGCGTTAGCCCCTTTCTCTAGACTGATTTTCGCTTTTGGGGATTAAGTCCTTGGTGCGCTATGTGCTTGTCAGTAATGTCAGCCGTAGGTTCACATCGCCGGGGAGTGGGTGCAAGGACCGGCGCTAAATCTGCTGAGACTGGCACGTTGCAGCGCGAGATGTGAATTGTCTGCTGTGAGCTATCTAGATACTTTGCCAGGCGCACATGCTATTAAGAGCACTCACCAACCGGAATTGCCTCCGTTGGTCAGTGCGCAATTTATTTGGCATGGGGGCGGAGGGACTTGAAC
>CAZFWL010000230.1:0-5476 GCA_964522775.1 uncultured Halomicronema sp. | reverse complement strand
CTAGCGACCCTGTCGTTTATTTTTATTCCCCGTGATGGCCCAATCAATTGCGACCCTTCCGCAAGACTGCACCGTTCCTGAATGGCTCGCTAATTGTCTGCTGGCCCACGATGAAATACCTCCTAACGGCCACCACAACGGCAACGGTAATGGTCATCACTCGGCTGCGGCGATCGCTCCCCTGGCAAATGAACAAGGAGCCACCCCACTGACCCTCGATGAGGTTGGGTGCGATTTGGTGAGCCGCGCTTTTCAGTTTGCCTACAAATTGCATGAAGGGCAAAAACGGGCTTCCGGCGAAGCGTATATTTGCCACCCCATCGAAGTCGCCTGCCTGCTGCGGGATTTGGGCGGCGACAGCGCCATGATTGCCGCTGGTTTCTTGCACGATGTGGTCGAAGATACTGACGTAACCGCTGACGAAATCGAGGCGCATTTTGGCTTGGAAGTAAGGCGTTTGGTAGAAGGGGTAACCAAGCTGTCTAAATTCAACTTTCATAGCAAAACTGAACGCCAAGCCGAGAACTTTCGCCGCATGTTTTTGGCGATGGCCCAAGATGTGCGGGTGATCGTGGTGAAGCTGGCCGATCGCCTTCACAACATGCGGACGCTGGAACATCTTAAACCCGAAAAACAACGCCGCATCGCTGGTGAAACCTTGGAGATTTTTGCCCCTCTCGCCAACCGCTTGGGGATCGGGCGCGTTAAGTGGGAATTGGAAGATCTGTCCTTCAAATATCTGGAGCCGGATGCCTACCGCATGATGCAAACTCATGTGGCGGGGAAACGAACCGATCGCGAGGCCCGGCTACAAGCCGTTGCTTCCACCCTGCGAGAACGCATGGAACAAGCCGGACTTGGCATTGTGGATGTGAGTAGTCGCCCCAAGCACCTCTACGGCATCTTTCGCAAAATGGAGCGGCAGCAAAAGGATTTCAGCGAGATTTATGACGTAGCGGCGATCCGCCTAATTGTGAATACCAACGAAGAGTGTTATCGGGCATTGGCGATCGCCCACGATGCTTTTCGCCCTATTCCCGGTCGCTTCAAAGACTACATTGGCTTGCCCAAGCCTAACCGTTACCAGTCTTTGCACACGGTAGTGATTGGTAGCTACGGCCGCCCGATTGAAGTGCAAATCCGCACTTTGGAAATGCACCACATCGCCGAATATGGTATCGCCGCCCACTGGAAATATAAGGAGTCGGGGGGCGCGAGCACCACTCCCGTCTCGGCAGACGAAGAGCGCTTTACCTGGTTGCGACAACTGCTGGAATGGCAGAGCGACCTGAAAGATGCCCAAGAGTTTATGGATAACGTCAAGGGCAATCTGTTTGACGAAGATGTCTATGTTTTTACCCCGGACGGCGATGTCATTTCCCTGACGCGGGGCGCGACCCCCATTGATTTTGCCTATCGTATCCACACCGAGGTGGGTAACCACTGTGCTGGTGGCCGGGTCAATGGGCGCATGGTCCCGCTCGATACACCGCTCGAAAATGGCGACATCGTCGAGATTATTACTCAGAAAAATAGTCATCCCAGCTTGGACTGGCTGAATTATGTAGTGACAGCGGGGGCGCGCAACCGGATTCGGCAGTGGTATAAGCGATCGCATCGAGATGAAAACATTGCCCGCGGTCGTGACCTGCTGGAAAAAGAAATGGGCAAGAGTGGTCTGGATGCCATGCTCAAGTCCGAACCGGCTCAAGCTGTGGCCGAACGGTGTAACTATCCCAGTGCTGAAGATTTACTCGCGGGCTTAGGCTATGGCGAGGTGACGTTGAACCTTGTGGTCAACCGCTTGCGCGAAGCAGTTAAAGAACATCAACCACTCCAGTCTCGCCAGACCAAACCAGAAACAGAAGATGCTGAAACCCTTCTGGCAGAGGTGATTAGCACGCCCAATCGTCCAGCAAAGCCGCACTCAGACTCTCCCATTTTTGGCGTCGAAGGCCTGTTGTATCACATGGCAGGCTGTTGCAACCCACTCCCAGGGGAGTCGATTATTGGCGCAGTATCGATGGGCTCACGGGGCATTGCCATCCATCGCCAAGGCTGTCCGAACGTGGAACGCATTCCGGGTGATCGCCTTATCCCGACTAGTTGGAACCTAGAGGAAGCCACGGCCAAACGTACTTCCACCTATCCGGTTCAGGTACGCATTCAAGTGATTGATCGTGTTGGCGTGCTCAAAGACATCCTTAGCCACCTGTCCGATCTCGATATCAACGTCCACAAGGCCCAGGTCAAGACTTTCCCCGGACAGACGGCAGAAATCGAGTTGGGTTTAGACGTGCGCGATCATAATCATCTAGATCAGACCTTCACCCAAGTGCGAAAGATGACCGACGTGCTTTCCCTCCATCGTGTCAGCGAGTCGGCCTGAGGTGATAACCATTTTCGGCACTGCTGAATCAAGGGATGAAGCTGGAGCGATAACCGTGAGCAAGATGCCCGCTTTCCGAATTGGGTGAGCTGTCATCCGAGTTATCCGCGATTCAATTCAACACCAAAATCGGCAATACCTGGTTGGCTGTTAGCGAGTTTACCCAGACCGCTTATTTACTTTGATTGTTTGGTAAAAATTGCCCGAAAAACCGGCAGGCCTTTGCTCAGGGTTAATTTCTCTCGGTCGGTTTGGGCAGGAAAAGGACTTAACGCTAACCAATCCTGTTCAGTGCGTTGAAAGGCAGCATTTTCAGAAAAGCGATCGCACATTTCTAGCGCCACTTCTTCTACATCTGATTGCAAAATCACCCGTCCGCCAACTGGCAAGTATGTGGCCAATGCCTGGACTAGGGCTGGCTGTACGACCCGGCGTTTTTGGTGACGCTTCTTAAACCATGGATCTGGAAACTGAATGCTCACCTGTTTTAACGTATCTGCGGGCAATGCCTTGAGCAGCTCAGCAAGGGAAGCATTGGCATTACAAAATAAAAAATGCAAGTTGGTCAGGCCAGCGCGATCGCGCTGTTGTTGTGCGTAATCCACCAACGGGGCCCGAATTTCAAGTCCTAAAAAGTTCCAGTCAGGCTGCAGCTCCGCCATCTGACTAATAAAGTGGCCTTTAGCGCAGCCAATATCGATATGTAAGGGCTGATGCGGATTTTGATAGATCTGGGCCCAGTTCAAAGGCTCAACCGTTGTCTGATACTTATGGCTGAGGGGATTGACATGTTGCCGAACGCGGACAGCCGCCACAAAACACTCCTGGGTAACGGATAGACTATTAGCCTACAACAAACCTTGAAACCCTAAGAAAGTAGGTATTCCGAAGCGGTACAAGGCGGTCAATAAGATCGATCTTCGATAGAGACTTCGAGCTGCTTTCAGATCTGCCTCCTCCCAACCCCGGATTGCCTTGTTTTTCCTAATGGAAGGCATGATTTCTAACCTGCCCCTTAAGGAATATCAAAGCCGAGTAATGCTGCACCATCTCAATTCGCGACAGCATTACTCGGCTTTTTGCAAGGTAACTTGCTCCAAAATCCTCAAGAGGCTAAGCGGCTCCAATTACTGAGATTTCAATCAGGCCTGCGATTGCGACAGCGACTAGCGCCACTAGGGCATAGCGAGGCACATTGCCCCCACCGTAAGCCACGGTATCAGCTCGACGCTGCAGAGCTGCATAGATGTTGGGGGCACCCATCATGAAGAAAACCAGCCCCAGTATGCTCATACGTGGCTTTAGTACAGGCTTTGAAGCGGAGCTTGATTGGTTGGTTGACATGGTGATTGATAAATCCAGTGTGGGGCAGATTACGAGTGTCTAGTCGAGTGAACAGTGGTCGCGTGTGCCCTTGAGTACTCTCTTCCCGCAAAGAGCTTCGTTAGTTTTTATTTGGTTACATAATATTAAGATTAACCGAGATTGCCCTGAGGGGACTCACTTACGTGAATTTTAATTCCGTCACAAATAAAGGCTAGGTATTTTTGCTGCCTGTAGCAAGGTATTGCATTTGCTCAATGGAGCGAGTCAGGGGCAATGTAGCGACGAGGGTATCGGTTGTTTCGACTAAGCAGAGCACTTAGACGGGTGCCGCAAAGGGGGGTGGCACTTGTTATGCTCGTTGCCATTGATATCAGGAACGTGATTTTTGTTTGCTGCAATTACGACTACGGCCACGGGGGCGCGATCGCTGATGCCCGTTTGTCAGGCCTTACCGGCGGCCCTCTGGTTGCCTGAGCCGGTCGCCGCCGCGATTGATTTCCCCGCCGATCTCACCGTCAAAACCTATTCGGATAGCTTAAGAACGGTTGTTCATCGGCTGTGGTCTTCGCAGAGCGGTTTCATTTTCGCATTAGCAACTGGCGCTGTTGTCCGTCTTATCGCTCCGTTGTTGAAAGACAAAGCTTCTGATCCGGCAGTCGTAGTGGTGGATGATACTGGCCGATTTGCCATCAGCCTCTGTGGGGGACATCAAGGGGGCGGTGATCGCTTGACTCGACGCATTAGTCAGCTGCTCGAGGCCACTGCAGTGATTACCAGCGCCGCGGACCAGCACCAGCTACCTGGCATTGACGTTCTTGGGGAGCCGTTTGGCTGGCGACGCGGACCAGGCAATTGGACAGATGTAGCCAGTGCGATCGCCCGGGGTGAGGCCATACAAGTTATTCAAGAAGCGGGGACGACGTTGTGGCAGCAGCATTTACCGCATTCCCATCCATTCCAATTTGGTTGGCCGGAAGTGCCACCCCCCGTCGATCAGCCACCGTTGGTTCCTCAGGCCCGGGTCTGGATTAGTCCCATTCAGCGGCGTTTTGATTTGGATGCCGCCATGCCGAAGGTGCAGTGGCACCCGCGCGTACTCTGGGTTGGTCTGGGGTGTGAACGAGGGACTTCACAGGCCTTGATGGAACGAGCGATCTCAGACGTACTGCGATCGCGGCATTTAGCGGTAGATGCCGTTGCGGGCATCGCCACCCTTGACCTCAAAGCTGATGAAACCGGGCTCTTGCAATTGTGTCAGACCCATCAGTGGCCGCTGCGATGTTTTACTGCCGCCGAGTTGCGCTCTGTGCCCGTGCCGCACCCGTCCTCCATCGTCGAGCAGGCGGTAGGGACGCCTAGTGTGGCCGAGGCTGCTGCCATCCGCGCTGCTATGGCGATCGCTCCCCCAGCGGCATCGAAGGGGGATTGCCCAGTCAAGACTGCTGACAATTGTCTGTGCAGTACCAAAAAGGTGATACGTGAGGCTGGAGAGCCGGGCGCTGTGACCGTCGCCATCGCCGAGGCCAATGGCGAATATACCGGACGCAGCGGGCATCTGAGTTTGGTCGGCACTGGCCCTGGCAGACTCGACCAAATTACCCCCGCGGCCAAAGCCGCGTTGTCTCAAGCCGATGCCATCATCGGCTATGACCTGTATGTCGATCTGATTCGTCCGTTGTTGCGACCAGGGCAAATTGTCGAAGGGTGGCCCATTACCCAAGAGCAGCAGCGGGCCGAGCGGGCGATCGCCCTAGCCCAGTG
>CAZFWL010000229.1:0-5539 GCA_964522775.1 uncultured Halomicronema sp. | reverse complement strand
TGGGTGATTCCGGCGACGGACGGCACCTTTCAAGTTTATGCATTGACTCAGCATCCGACCTCCACTCAGGCCACAGTCGCCGAGGTGCTGAAGCTGCGGCTCAATCAGGTGGTGGTGACTTGCTTGCGCATGGGCGGAGCCTTTGGGGGTAAAGAATCGCAGGCCAATCCCCTGGCGGCGATCGCGGCCCTAGCGGCTCAGAAAACGGGGCGGCCGGCACGGGTGAGTTTTCGCCGCCACCAAGACATGATCGTGACGGGCAAGCGTCACGGGTTTTTCGGTCGCTATCAGGTGGGATGCGATCGCGACGGCACTCTCAAAGCGTTGGCGGTGAATCTGTACAGTGATGCGGGCTGGAGTCTAGATTTATCTCCGCCGGTTTTGCTGCGGGCGATGCTGCATGTGGACAACGCCTACTACATCCCCCATCTGGATCTCAAGGGCTATCTGACCAAAACGCATCGCGTATCGAACACGGCCTTTCGGGGATTTGGCGGCCCTCAAGGCATGATGGTGATTGAGGATGTGATCGATCGCGTAGCGCGAACGGTAGGGCGACCCGTGCATGAAGTCCGGGAGCTGAACTTCTACCGTGGCGAAGGCGACACAAACACCACGCACTACGGACAGGTGTTAGTAGATAATCGGCTTCAGCGCGTGTGGACAGAGGTCAAAACTCAAGCCCGCTATGATGAGCGCTATCAGCAAATTGCCGACTTCAACCAGCACAGCCGCCATAACAAGCGGGGACTGGCAATTACCCCGGTGAAGTTCGGGATTTCGTTTAACAAAAAGGTATATAACCAAGCCGGAGCGCTAGTGCTGATCTACACCGACGGTAGCCTTCAGCTTAATCACGGCGGTACCGAAATGGGCCAGGGTCTGCACACCAAAATGCGGCAAGTGGCGGCGCGATCGCTGGGCATTCCCACAGATCGCATTCGCATGATGCACACGAGCACGGACAAAGTTCCCAACACCTCGGCGACTGCGGCCTCTAGCGGCTCTGATTTGAACGGTCAGGCGGTCAAAGATGCCTGTGAAACTCTGAAGGAACGACTGCGTCCGGTTGCGGCCCGGTTGTTGAATTTAGACGGGCCGGAAGAAATGGTGTTTGCGGAGGGGCAGGTTTATTGTTTGACTGCGCCCCATCTCCGAGTGCCCTTTACCGAAGTGGTGCAGGCGGCCTACAGCGATCGCATTTCCCTGGCGGCGACGGGCTTCTATCGTACCCCCAATATCAACTGGGATCCAGACACCTACAGCGGCAATCCCTTCTACTATTTTGCCTATGGGGCCGCGGTGAGTGAGGTCGAGGTGGATGGCTTTACCGGCACCTTTAAGCTGCGGCAGGTCGATATTGTCCACGATGTGGGCGAGTCTCTAAACCCGCTGGTGGATCAAGGCCAGGTCGAAGGTGGCTTTGTGCAAGGTTTAGGCTGGCTGACGATGGAAGAACTCGTGTGGGATGACGAGGGTCGCCTGCGCACCTTTGCCCCAAGTACCTATAAAATTCCGACGATTAGCGAAGTGCCCGAAGATTTCCATGTTCATTTGCTGGAACGGGCCTCGCAAGATGGCACTATCTACGGCAGCAAAGCCGTGGGGGAACCGCCCTTTATGTTGGCCTTTTCAGTGCGGGAAGCGATGCGAGCGGCGATCGCGGCCTTTGGCGATGCGCCAGATTGGGTCCCGCTGACTTCACCCGCTACCCCGGAAGCGACGCTGATGGCGATCGATGCGATTCGTCTGCCGCTCTCCCAAGCCACCGCTGCCATCACCAGTTGACCCAGTTGTCGTGTTCACTTAATCCTGAATGTCAACGAGTTTGCAATTTTTTCAGCGGGTAGCGGCAGCGCTGACTCGTGGCCCTGTGGCGATCGCCACCGTGATCCACACCAATGGTTCGACGCCGCGCGAGGTCGGAGCAAAATTGCTGCTCACTGCTGATGGAGAAACCGTTGGCACCATTGGTGGCGGCGCAGGGGAAGCTAAGGTGTTGCGGCACGCCCAAACAGTTTTGCAAACGGGGCAGGCCGAAACCGTTTCGGTAGATCTATCCGGTGCGCCCCATCGCGAAATTCAAGGCATCTGCGGCGGTCAAATGCAGGTGTGGGTGACCCGTTGGCAGGGAGCGGATGCGATCGCGATCGCCCAACAAATCGTCGAGTCATTAGAACGCGGCACCGCTATTACCCTCATCCTTCCCTTACAAGCTGGGGAAACGCCGACGGTCACCACCGCTGACTCTACTGAACTGGCTATAACCCTTTCACCTGAACGGTTTCAAGAGACACTGCTGCCGTCGCCGCTGCTGCTAATCGTGGGCGCAGGACATTGTGGCATTCAGCTTGCGAATGTGGCTCACCTGGCTGGATTTCGCATTATGGTGCAGGACGATCGCCCTGAGTGGGCCAATTCGGAAAACTTTCCTCAGGCTGAGCGCCTGTTTCATGAGCCGATGAGTGAGGTGCTGGGGGCGATCGCTCACCACAGTCAGCTCTACGCCGCCCTCGTTACTCGCGGCATTGACTACGACCTGCCCGCCCTCAAAGTTCTAATTACGCGCCAACCCTCCTGTACCTACTTGGGCATGATTGGCAGCCAAAAGCGGGTGACCAAAGCTCTGCAAGCACTTCAGTCCGAGGGATTTGATCCCTATTCTTTCTCGGCACTGCACGCCCCTATCGGCCTGGATATTGGTGCTCTCACTCCCGAAGAAATTGCCATCAGCATTTGTAGTGAGCTGATTATGGTGCGTCGGGGCGGCACGGGTGATTCATTGTCAAGAAAAAGTCTAGAGACTCGAAAATTTGCTTGATCCCAATGGTAAAAACTGGGGTACGAAGCAAGCGATCTCGTTATTCAGATGCCTTGCCATATGGTCCATGAAACGTGCTGATAATAATCGAGCATTTGCACCGCAGCGCCATCACTCCTCACACTGGCACTGCAGGGACTCAAACTATGGAGCATATGCCTTCTTGCCCACAGCGCTTCACAGTCGAGCAACTGAGCGATACAGGTAGCTAACTAGAGCAAATCACTGTCTGAAGTTGAACTGTCAGATATCACCTCTGGTGTGGCAGCTGCATCAACTGACTCCGCTGGTGGAGACTTGCTATCGCCACTGATGAGATCTTGCAGAGCAATGATGGCGATATCAAGCGCCATCTGCATGAGCTTGAGTAAAGTTAGCAGCAAAATATAGCAGCTAGAAACTTGCTTACGCTTCAAGTAGTTCTGGCGCTCCAACAAATCCCCAATCATGGCCTCAATGTAGTCAGGACTCGGAATACGGAAGTAGGACTTGAAGATCGACCGATTGATGCGTTGTTCTACCTCCTGGGCTTCAGTGTGGGCAAGAGTTTGGAACCGGACAGACCATCGTTTAATGGTTTGTCCCAGATCCTCCAGCAAAAAGGTCGCAAGGCCTTCAAGTATCGATTCCATAAGGCTGTTTAGAGTAAAAAAAACTAGATGATGGCAATGTCGCGTGTACCGAGAATTTCGTTTCAAATAAATAATACATCAAATCCTTACAAAAGTGATATTTAATATGGGTTCACTTTATGTGAGTTTCGTGTAATATGACTTTCGTGGCCAGTTTGAGCTGAAATGCTTGCAAAATTGATATCATGTTTGTAAGATTCAAAATACTCTCAGACGCTTCTGTATCGACCCGGTACTCGGCGACTCTGAAAGGTTCGATCTGGTAGCAGTTCAAATGCAGCAGTAGTGGTTCCTGCCTCACCCGTGATTTTTGTCTCCCAAAGCCGCAGAAACTTGGCGTCTAGTCGAGTTGCTTCTGTCGAAGTTGGGTGGCTTTAACGAGAGGCCTGTAATTGGAGAAACCGGAAATTATGACCAAACCCGAATCAGTCGATCAAGATCTGGCAGATGTGCCTTTAGAGCCAGAAGAAGAAAAAATTCCCCCGCTCTCAGCCCTAGAAGAAGACATTCTGACTGTGTTGCTCGGCCAAGAGCTTTATGGATTGCAAATATGTCAGGCCATTGAGGAAGCCAGCGAAGGGCGACAGACTCTCAAGATTGGTTCGCTCTACCCCTCACTTCATCGTCTGGAGAAAAAGCGTTTTGTGACTTCCCGAATGGGTAACAGTGGTATCGAGTCTCGGGGAGGCAACCGCCGCAAGTACTACAAAATCACTGGTTTGGGCGCAACTGCGCTCACGCAAAAGCAACGAGTTCGTAAACGATTATCTACCTGGGGGCCATCGGTAGCTTAATTGAGATCACTGTGCCCCCAATTTTCTTCCCCAATTGCTTAGGAGGCAATCTGATGAGTTTAGACACGATTGACCGGCATGAAACGCTGCACGAATGTCCAAACTGTGGAAAGCGCTCTTTGGCGCAAATTGGGCAAGAGCGCTTCGAATGTCTGTGGTGTGGCTTTAGAAGAAATTTGTCTGATCATCGTTGGGGCAGCGGTGGTAACGGCGGTGGCGGCATGGATGGAATTGGTTTCTTGGCAATCATCGCCGGGATCGCCCTGGTGTTAGCTGTTACCCTCAGTTAGATGAAGACGGTCATGCCTGGATCACCATCATTTGATTGCCACCTTTTTGAAATTCGTAGTGGACGGGGACGATCGCTACCTGATGCCCCATCTGCGAAAAGTGCGCTTGGATCGGCTCGATGTAGGGAGATGGGGTGCTTGCCAAGGTCAGTAGGGGAAAGATTCGGACTTCGGGGGCGAGGGTGAGTAGGGTTTGTAGCGATCGCACATGAAACTCTAGTGACAGGTGCTCGCTGTAGAGAAACAAGAAATGAGAGACCAACGCTAGGTCAAACCGTTCGCTTGTGAATGGCAAGTCGGGTAGCTTTGCCGTCACATAGCGGCCAGCGGTCTTACCTACTTCATAGTCAGCGAGGAATGTTTCCATCGCCTGCATCCGTGTTTGGCCGAGGGCTTTGACGGAGGCGATCGCTTGCCACACGTAATCTTCTTGACTTTGCCGTACCTGATCGAGAATTACGTCGTAGGTATCATCAATGCGACGACGGATTTCGGTAGCGGTAAAAGCATAGAGGGGATCAATGGAGATCACACGACCGCCACGCTGAGTCATTTCTGCATTGAAGCTAGCGGGGCCATCGGCACAGCCCAAAATGCGCCCCTGCAAATCGGCGGCGGTGAGGTTGAACATGGCCCGATATTCTGCATAGGAACGCCCCCAGGGCACGATGGTATCAAGTGCGATCGCCATAGAGGAGAAGATTGTGAGGGTGTATTGGGATTAGGGTGAATGGCGAGTATATGAGAGACGGACAGCTTGACTAAGATGCGATCGCTGCCTGTCGCAAAACTCAGTTCTAAACATTGCCTTACGACTTCATCTTCATCTCAGGCACATGTGCATTATCAGCAGCCAACCTCTCATCCTCAATTCAGCCAGTTGCTACCCAAGCAACCCTGTTCCCGATAAGTGATGGTCTGGTCGATCTCTAAGCGGTGACGGCTGATATGGGGGCCTGGACGACAATGACTGAGCAGCCAGCATGGTGCATGACGTAGTTG
>CAZFWL010000228.1:0-5550 GCA_964522775.1 uncultured Halomicronema sp. | reverse complement strand
ATCGACACCACCTTGCCAGAAGAAACTGGATTTCTGAATGCTGCGAGACGGCAAAAGCAGTTCACCCAATGCATCTACACTGTTGCCCAATGATCTCAACCCAAGCAACAGTGTCTAGAGCAGAAACAGTGTCTTTAGAATGATCACCCCACCGCATATTTACTGAACTTCCTAAAAACAATTACCAGCTATCCGGATGGCTGCCCCTTAGCCAAGAACAGTGGGGTGGTAGATGCACCCTGATAGTAATCCCCGGTCGTTAGATCGGGGATTTTTTTTGGGTTTTCGACCAACATTCTGCTGATCGATTGCGGCTGGCTAAGCAGATGCTTCAGATGTCTCAGGAGCATCTGCCGGAGCTTCTGTTGCTGCTTCCGGGGCCGCTTCACCAGTTTCCGGTTCGGGCGCCACCTCAGGTTCCGGTTCTTCAGCCTTTGGCTTAGGTCTCGGCCCCCGCATCAAAGCTGGAGATACTGCCGGAGCTTTTTCTTCGCGATCACGCCGACCCTTGCCTTTGCCACCCTTACGACCTTTGCGATCCCGACGATCATCACTACGCGCCTCGCGATCGCCATTACCTTCTTGGGCTTTGCGCGCTGCTAACTCTGACTTCTTGATAGGCCGTTCAACCATCACTCAAACTCTCTTGACACCATCAAGATACTACCGTGAAAGCTCCTCCTTCCCAGAGCCTTGCTGCCCGAGTTATCGAGTAGACATATCTACTAGAACTTTAGTGGCTGAGTACAGAACTTATACCCACTCCATCGTTCGAAGAACACTTCATTTGGTCGCCAAAGCCTATCAATAAATCATCAACCGCTTCAGCAGCCTTTGTTAGCGATCTGACCTCAATGAATACACTGTCAACTTCCTGGCTAGAGACGACTTTTATTCAAGGATTGTGAGACAACAAACTCCACGACGATGCTGACCAGTTGAGGAGAAACCTACACTCAAGCAATATATGCTGCTTAGCTTATGGATCCGCTAGATCCACTCAAGTTTTGAGCCACCATTCTGCGGCCTAAACCCCATTATCTTAACGTTTCACTGCGATGCCTCAGGTTTCTTATTGAATGCCAATACCTGAATTTGGCACTAATCCATACTGTTATTTGGCCGTTTCTGAATATGGATAACAAGCTATGAGAACTAATACATATTTGGCATAACAGAGTTAACCAAACACCCAGCTAAATATCCATGCACAGATAAAACAGCGCAAAAAGTTAACACGCAGCAAATAAAAATAATTTATTTACGAATTGGTGAAAACTTATAAGTGCAGCAGACGATTTCATTAGAAATGCGTTAAAACAAAACTTGAGCCACTGCATAATTCGTCTAAGAAGATACAGAGTCTTTGAGTTGTAAGCGCTAACGTTGCTTCGCATCGGTTAAATAACGTCGTTTTAAGCGATCACCCAAATCGCTTTTCCGTTTCGTGCTCATGGGAGCTTTAGCAGGCAACAGCTAGTCCACTCAAGAACTTTGTTAAGACAATCTAAAGATTTGAAGCTAAAATAGCATCACACAGTGGAAGGAGATATGCCATGTTTGTCCGCTTGGCGGAGCAGCACAGAAGCTTTGTGCAAGATCTGGTCATGAATTTACAAGCTTTATCCATTGTTCTCGAGAACAGAGGATATTTGGCTTCTTGCTATACCTGCGGTGGGCAGATGAACAGTGCTTCTTTTATGGTGAGCCTTGGCGATAGCCATTTGATTCGATTTTTGGTCTCTGACTACGGCATTACTTGGACTGAAATGCGCGATGACAGAGAACTTATGAAACTAGAAGGTGCTGAAGCAATCAATCAATTGCAAGAATTAGCAGATCTGGTCAAGTTCAGCGTGGAGCCCTCTAATTGCCGACCCACAACGGCTGCTTCTTAATCCTTGGTGTGCCTAGCTTTAGTTATTTGAGCGAGCCACTTCAAGGGCAAAACAGCGCTTTGAGAAATCCGTTTCCCTCATTCTTCGTGTTCAAACCTTTCGCTGTTGCTCGCCTTGGGATTTGTCGGTTTGCCCACAAACTGATCAAGCTCAGGTCTAGCTAACACTCATTCGTCTGTAAAACAGTGGACATCACGCCACTGCATGAGCCGTACCTTTCGCTTCGACAGTCGCAGCGATTCAGATGTCCACCAATGAGAGGCTTCATTGCGCTAATACTTTGTCTGACCATGTTGCCATTAGGCATTTTGCAATGGCAGGTGGCTGCGCTTCGAAAAATATTCCTCTCCAAACAAAAACCTTTGAAGACTGGAGCACTCGGTCAAAAATCGTGAACTCAGCTCAAATTCGTTCGCACTGAACTCTTCTGAAGCTCCTTGAGATGCTACGTCTCCAGTGATAATTCATCACCAAACATCATGGGACGCACTGTCAACGCTGATCCGTATCCTTATCCCTATAATGGCGACCTTCGCCCAGAGAATACGGCCTTAATTGTCATTGACATGCAGACGGATTTTTGCGGCCAGGGTGGTTATGTCGACAAGATGGGCTATGACCTCTCGCTGACCCGAGCTCCCATTGAACCGCTACAAAAGCTTTTAGCGGTGATGCGATCGCTGGGTTATACCATCATTCATACACGCGAAGGACATCGACCTGACCTGTCCGACTTGCCAGAGAACAAGCAGTGGCGATCGCGCCAGATCGGTGCAGGCATTGGTGATCCCGGCCCCTGTGGCAAGATTCTTGTCCGGGGTGAGCCTGGCTGGGATATTATCCCCGAACTGATGCCTCTGCCGGGTGAGGTGATCATCGACAAGCCAGGAAAAGGGGCTTTTTATGCGACTGATTTAGAACTGGTGCTCAGTCGCGGCGGTATTCAAAATGTCATTCTGACCGGCATCACGACTGATGTTTGCGTTCACACCACGATGCGCGAAGCCAACGATCGCGGTTACGAATGCTTGATGCTTTCTGACTGCACTGGAGCCACCGACTATGGCAATTACTTGGCAGCGCTGAAAATGATCAAAATGCAGGGTGGCGTATTTGGAGCAGTCGCCACTTCTGCTGATTTAATCGATACGATTCAGCCTTAACGCCTCGTTTACGTGGTTCGACGAACCCGCAGCCTTGGACTAGACACTGATACGACAGGTTTCACACCACTGCATATGGATACTGCGACGTTACCGACTCAGCCGCTAAATGCTGCGACCCCGCCCAAGCTTTCAGTGGTGGAGATGACCAAACGGTTTGGAAGCTTTACTGCACTCGACAAAGTTTCTATGACGCTGCAGCCGGGTACGCTTCATGCGCTGTTGGGAGAAAATGGAGCGGGCAAAAGTACGCTCGTGAAGTGCGTGATGGGCTTCTACCATCCTACGGCAGGACAAATTTTGATTGATGAGCAACCGCAGGTCATTAACAGTCCCAAAGATGCTCACGCTTGCGGTATCGGCATGGTGTATCAGCACTTTACTTCCGTTCCGGCTATGACCGTGGCCGAAAACCTGGTGCTTTCACGCTATGACAATAAAACCCTAATCAACTGGAAGCAAGAACTGGCAGACCTGCAAGCGTTTATGGCCGATGCTCCATTCCATGTCGATTTAGAAACGCCGGTGGGGCAACTCGCCGCAGGGCAAAAGCAAAAACTTGAAATTCTTAAGCAGCTATACCTTAAGAGTCGGTTGTTGATTCTCGATGAGCCGACGTCGGTGCTGACTCCTAATGAAGCCGATGAGGTATTGGGCTTACTTAAAGCTGAAGTCGCCCAGGGGCATCTCAGCGTCCTGTTAATCACCCACAAATTTCGTGAGGTGCAAGCCTTTGCTGACGAAGTGACCATTTTGCGGCGGGGGCAATTGGCCGGGCAAGGCCATGTCAAGGATTTGTCCATCGAAGCAATGGCCGAAATGATGCTCGGCAAAGAGCGCCAGCATAAGTCCGTGTCTAAAGCTGAGGTTGAAGTCCGCACTCCGGTCTTAGAAGTCATTGACTTACAGGCGAATAAAGATAATTGGCTACCAGCGGTCAAGGGTGTCAACCTACAGGTGCATACAGGAGAAATCGTCGGTATTGCCGGGGTCTCGGGTAATGGCCAGCGAGAATTTGTGGAGTGTTTGTCTGGTCAACGGATTCCAACGGCGGGGCATCTCCAAGTGAATGGCGATCGCTACACCGCTACCCGACCAGAGATGGCAAAACACAATGTCTACTCCCTGCCCGAAGAGCCGCTCAAAAATGCCTGTGTGCCCAATATGAGCGTGGCGGAAAATATGGCCTTGCGCACCTTCGATCGCCCCCCTCAAGCTAAATGGAACTGGCTACTCATCCTCAAGGCGATTCGCAGCGCTGCGGTGGGGCTAGTGCAATCTTTTTCGGTGAAAACGCCTTCGGTCGAAACCCCTGTGAGTCACCTCTCTGGCGGCAACGTGCAACGCACTGTCCTGGCTCGCGAACTCTCGGCCCATGACGTACAACTGTTGATTGCAGCCAATCCCAGCTTCGGGCTAGATTTTGCAGCGGTTGATTTCATCCACGACATGATTGTCGAAGCGCGTAATCGTGGCGTGGCGGTACTCTTAGTCAGCGAGGATTTAGATGAGTTGCTGGCGCTCTCCGATCGCATCATCGTCATGAGCGAAGGTGAGTTTGTCTATGAAAGTGCGATCGCTGACGCTGACCTAAAACTGATTGGCCAACGCATGGCCGGGCATTAGGTGTGAGGATGGCAACGTGTGAGCGCGAGGGTGATATTTCGTCGGGTGGCGATTCTTTTGGCTTTGATCGAGCACTGACGGTGTGGAGCATAGGCTTGCCACAATAAACAACGTGCCCAATCATCTGGGCTTTTGGCCAGGCTTCACCTACGTCGCACGCCTTGATGCTCAGGATCGAAGCACCCTAAAGTCAGCGCCACCTAGCTCATCTAAAGAATTACTCATCCACCAGCCACTTTCACACTCTGTTGCCGCGATGACCTCTACTCCTCTCGTTATTCCCGAAATTTGGTCACTTGCTGATCGTGCTGACACTCTGCCCTGGCAACCTTTTCGTCCTGGTGTCGAAATTCATCGATTGTATGGTGACAGGACTGGGCCATCCGCAGCCCTACTGCGATATGCCCCCGGGGCCCAAGTGCCTCATCATGACCACACTGGCTATGAGCACATCTTGGTGCTGTCAGGCTCGCAACGTGACCAGCATCAGACGTATTCCACTGGCGCGCTTGTGGTCAATGCCCCTGGCAGCGATCATTGGGTGGCCAGCGACGACGGTTGCTTGGTGCTGATTGTGTGGGAAAAGCCTGTCGCTATTCGCGAATAATGTGGAGAGATTGGCGCATATAGCTGTTGTGGCTGTCACGCAAGTTTGAGATTTGCAAGGATACAATCTCGCTAGAAAGACCTTCGAATGACATATTTTGGGAGACGGTGATGTCCCTAACTGCAATCGCTGAGGAGTTGCAACGGTTGGTCAACGCTGAAACAGCGGTGGTAGCGATCGCCGAGGATGCCGGGCGAACAATCGTTTATTCAGCTGCTGTCGGCAAGCATGCCGGGTTCATTCAGGGCAAACGTAG
>CAZFWL010000227.1:0-5558 GCA_964522775.1 uncultured Halomicronema sp. | reverse complement strand
ATTGATTCAGTATCTTAGGCAATTTTTGTTTAGAGATACGATAAGCTTCAGACAACCGTCTGAAGCTTTTTTTATGCAGAAAGCAATAATGGCACTCGCACACTGGGCTGCTTTGACGCACATGACTTTTTGCGGTTGAGATGCATATGGCACGGTTGCTTCGCTATTTCCCAACGGCGTTGATTTTGGGATTGGGCCTGGTAATGACCCTGGTGGCTACAGCTTGGGTCGAGCGATGGGAAAGACTGTCGCGGCAGAGTGAATTTCAAAAACAAACAAACAACCTCACCACAGCGTTGCAGCGCACCACCAATCGCTATACCGAACTGTTACTGTCGATCAGCGATTTGTATGATGCCGCCAATAATGAAGTGAATGAGGCAGCTTTTCAGCGCTTCGTAAGTCGAGCTGTGAATACCTATCCGGGCATTCAAGCCTTGGAATGGGCTCCCGAGGTCACCCAAAGTGAACGGCTAGCCTATGAGCAACAGCAGTTGAGCCCGTTGACTAACGGCGATCGCACGTTCATTACTGAGCGCGATGAGCAGACGGGGCAACTGATTCCAGCAGCGGAGCGTGATCGCTACGTGCCCGTCACCTTTCTCGAACCCATCCCCAGCAACGAACCGGCTCTGGGGTATGACCTGGCCTCCGATGAGACTCGCCGCACCGCCTTAGAAACAGCCAGAGACACGGGCGCGATCGCGGCAACGGGACGCATCCAACTCGTCCAAGAAACCAATGAAAATCAGTACGGCTTTTTGGTATTCGTCCCGGTCTATCGACAAGTGGCCACTACTTTGCCGGAACGACAAGCGGCCATTGATGGCTATGTGCTCGGCGTATTTCGGGTCGCTGATGTCGTCGAAGAATCCTTACGCGACCTGGATTACGACATTGACTTCTACATTCTTGACCAAACAGCACCGCCTGCTGAGCAGTTGCTCGGGGTTTATACCACCACTTCGCAAAGCTTCAGTGCCAGGCCGCAGACCATCACCACCTTTGCAACACCCAGTGCCCTCTGCGCAGTGCCGGAAGATTGCAGTCAAACGATTCAACTTGGCCAGCGAGAATGGCAGATCGTCTTTGTTCCGGCCAGTACGCAAGCTTTCCTCTGGGGCACAGTGGCGACGTTAGTGATTGGTCTCTTGCTGACCACGACGGTGCTGATTTATGTCACGCGTTGGCAAAGCGAACTCCAACGCACTCGGGAACTCAGCGAATTGAAACTGCAGCTATTTTCCATGGCCTCCCATGAACTGCGAACCCCCCTCAGCATCATTTCAGTATCTGCCCAGTCACTCGCGGCCAATATCAACGAGTTGCCCCCTGCAAAGCGCGTCAATAGTCTTGACCGCATTCAAGTCGCTGCACAACGCATGGGCAAACTGGTCAACGATATGCTGACCTTGACCCGTGCCGAAGCGGGCAAACTGGAATTCAATCCCGAAATCATCGCCCTCGAACCCTTTTGTCGGCATCTGTTTGACCAAATTCACTACAAAACAGGCCAAACGCTTTTGCTCGAAGGGGAGGCCCGCAAAACACAGATCTTTGCCGACAAGAATTTACTCAGTTCTATTTTGGTAAACCTGCTAGCCAATGCCGCCAAATATTCACCGGAGCATAGCTTAATTCGCTTGGTCATCCATCAAGAACAGGAGCATATTTCCTTCCAAGTGATTGACCAGGGTATTGGGATTCCCATTTCGGAGCGCTCGGCCATTCTGGACGCTTTTTATCGGGCCAAAAATGTTGGGGAAGTGTCTGGAACCGGCCTCGGCATGGCGGTGGTGAAAACCTGCATTGATATTCATCAAGGGACATTGGCGATCGCTAGCCATCCGGATCGAGGAACGTGTATGACGGTACGGCTACCCAAAGTCGAGTGAAGACTGCCAGGGGACTTGAGAGAGGGGGCAGGGGAGCGAAGGGGCAGGGGAGGGAAAACAACAGCGCAAAGAGCCAGAAGATGTGAGCTTCGTCAGGTGACATTGAGCAGCGCTAATTGTTGGTTTCCTTCACCACCACCACTAATCGATGTTGCTGAATGCGCCGGTTTGCGGAATTCACAGATGATTTGACGGAGTTGTGAACGAGCTTTTCAGGGATACAGCCGTGACATCATTTCACTGCATCAGAAACACCTTTTCATCTTTCGCCAGCCCCTCGGCTCCCTAAGCCCCCCCCCGCTCCTGAAGCCCCCTCGGCCCCACAGACCCTAAACCTCCATCAATCGATACCCCAGTCCATGTACCGTCTCTACAAAATTTCGGGGAGCACCCGCTTTCCGTAGCTTTTGCCGCAGGGATTTTAGATGGGCCTTAACGGTTTCTTCTCCGGGTGGGTCATCCATTTGCCAAATCGATTCCAAAATAAAGTGGCGGCTTAGCACCCGGCGGCCATGACGCATGAGCAAATCAAGAATGGCAAATTCTTTTGGAGTCAGTCGGAGAGGCTGGTCCTGGTAATCGGCCTCATACGTATTGGGGTTTAGCTGCAATACTCCCCACACTAAAGTCTTGCTGAAGCTGGTTTGGCCGCGTCGGAGTAGCGCCCGAATTTGCGCAGTGAGTTCTGCCAAATCAAAGGGTTTCACCATGTAGGCATCAGCTCCCGCATCGAGGCCAGCAATTTTGTCGTGGCGGGTATCACGAGCCGTCAGCATGAGCACTGGCGAGTCGATGTTGTGCGATCGCAGGCGTTGGCATAGGGTCAGACCATCAATGCAGGGTAGAGTGACATCCATCAGCATAAGGTCGTAGGGCAACATCGTCATTTGCTGCCAGGCCATTTCCCCGTCGGTGGCCACATCGACGGTGTATTGCATCGCTTCCAAAGCTTCTGACAACGATGCAGACAAATGGCGATCGTCTTCCACCAGCAAGATACGCATACCTCAGTCACTCTCCTCGCGAAAAGATGGCGCAATACATCTGTCGCTAGCCATAGCTGCCAACAGCATGTAATTTTCACGAACCCAACAGTGTAAAACAGACTACATCTGCCCCACACCAAACCATCTCCAACGATCCAACACATTCCGTCGGGCAGTTGACCATATTGCTGGCAGAGCTTATTGAACTGGTATCACACCCCGCTAAACCTGACTGAGGACGATTCACCACTGGGACCAGACACGACCGAGAACGAAAACCTTAAGACAGCAGCCTGGTTCTCAGACTCTACAAACTGCTGTGCATTCGTGAGTATGTGCCCAAAATTCAGCCAGGCGATCGCCATCACCAGCTATATCCGTTTCGGCTTAGCATTGCCTTTGCGAGCAAGAACACATCAAATTTGAGACATGTTATCTAACTTGAGACTGCTAAATAACAACTGAGAAGCTAACCAGATGAATGAAGAAATGTCTTACCATCCAATGAATTACTCAGTTGAGGTCACCAGCTACTTTCACTAGGGCAGATAAACCAGGCATCAAAAAGTACAAAAGAAAGATGCTAAACATTCAAAAACTCAGCACATCAGAGCAGCAAAAACGACACCACAAAGGGTTCACCAAGAAGCCACCGACTTTGCGCAACCAGTCAAAGATCCGACATAATTAACTAAATTAAGGGTGTCATGAGTAGTTATACGGTCTCAATATGAGGCCTTAGCCAAAAATTATCCTCAAAGTTTTAGCCTAGATGAAGATGTGGCGATGGACTTGCAAGTATCTGCTGCAACCGCCAAATTTAAATTGGGTGCTGTAAGGACTTCTACTCAAAGATCTGTGTGACTGAAAGGACAGAAGTATTTTCATTAGCTAAAAGTTTGGTGATGCATTAATCGCATCGGCACCTTTGGACACTGCAAATCTCGAGGTATGCGAGCTCGCCAGTCGCCAGAGAACCAAATACAGCTTCAGTCACCCAGACAAAATCATGTTACGTGCATCGCTCCGGGAACATCAGTGGACCTTAAGCGACATTAGTTGCAGATAAGCCCTAATGCCAAGCTCCGTGAGTCAACAGGTTGCTTCGCATGAATTAAATCAATTGCACTGTCAGTGCTGAGGAAGACTATGAAGGCTGCATGCCTAAAATGTTTTTCAGGATTGCTGGGTCTTGCGATCGCAGCTAGTTGTGGAGGCGCAGCAGAAGCAGCCACCCTAATTTTGGGTGCCAGCACACAGTCTCGATACGATCAGTACGGTATTGATTTCTTAGCCACCCGTCCTGGGCATCCGCCCTTAGCAAACACGTTTACCGGTTGGCGGAATAATGTAGAGTTTCGCTCTTATTTCATTTTTGATTTGGAGACAGTGTCTGCAGCTGTCACGGGTGCCCGGTTGCGGCTGCTCAACAAACGCTATTACTCCACTGAAGCGAGTGAAACTATTCAGCTCTTTGATATCGCCACACCCATCAACCAGCTCGTTGGCGGTTTTGGGCGGCCTGATATTTTTGCCGACTTGGGCACAGATGATTCCGGCCAGGGTAGCTACGGAGAAGCGACTCTAGTTGCTAATCCCAACACCAATGACTTTGACAACTTGGTCGAAGAATATTTTGAAGTAGTGCTAACTCAAGCCGCGATCGACGGCATAAATCGCGCAGTTGCAGCCGGTCAGCGCTACTTTGGCATCGGGATCCGATTAGCTAATTCTAGTCAAGGGAGTCCTTACGCATTTCAGTGTGAATTTTTAAATGGCGAGCCGATTCCCTCTGATCTTTGCAGTGTCCAAGGCGTGGAAGCAGAAGGGGTCCTCTTTTCTGGTGGCAGCCGTGATCAACGTCAGCAGTCCGAAGTATCTGGGGAATTAATTCTCGATTTCAATACCACAACTCCCCCTGTCGGAGTTCCGGAACCGGCTGCGGCGTTAAGTTTGATCACTGTAGGGGCAATCGGCACCTTACTCAAAGGCAAGTCACGGAGTTCCAACTGAGACGACTGAAGACAGACTAAGTTAGCTCGTCTGTGAAAAGTGATAAGTAAAAAATCGATTTAGCATGCCGAGTGATTCAACCCGATATTCGGGCACCATTGGCATCCCAGGCACCCCTAGAGACGTACGATAAATACTGCCGATCGCAAAATTAAGGCGTTTGGTGCGATCGCGAATTAAGCTATCCAGTTCCGGGACGAGCGACTGAACCATCTCGCCACACTGGCTGCCCAGCAAATCACTAATACCGGCTGGCAAATCAGTACACACTTCGTCAGTGAGATAGGTTTGCGCCTGTATTCCCACGTACTCGGCATAAGCTTCTGGACCAGGATTGGTGACGACAAGCGCCGCCGTGACGATTGCCAAGACGACGGCTCCCAACAGTGCAGACAGTTTCATTATCGTTCCAGATAGACAGCCTCGGATTGCCGCAGACGATTATATATGCCTGGTGGCATCCGCCTCTCCAAGACGTGCAATCATCGATACAGTTCCACAGTAACGTTTATGCTAACAGAGCTTCCATGTCCTGCTCAGGACCTCACAGTGGCGCCTATGGGCAATTCACCTGCACCAAACCACTATCGAATTTGCTGAGCTTGCTGGTTAACAAAACGGAATGAAATGCTATATTGAAAAACGCGCATGGCGAGCGTAGCCA
>CAZFWL010000226.1:0-5582 GCA_964522775.1 uncultured Halomicronema sp. | reverse complement strand
TAGCCCTCAATCCGCAGGCGATTAAAGAGTTTGAGGTCATTGATCAGGTGGGGCTGACACCACAGTTGGAGCAACCAGCCCTGACAATTGCCCTGATCCAGAAATCGCTACCGCAGTTGTTGACGACTACCGATACAGCGACCCGTACCCCTTCAATTTGAGGCTGAGGTGACGAGTCTGGCGCTTACAATGCTTCAATCAGTCCGGAGATCGCAAAGAGACTCATTAATGCCACGGTCAGTCGCATGAACACTGGCATCACGACTCGTACTAAGGTCTCAGTCTGCTCAGCTGAACCCAGTAGGGCCCAAAATAGGCACACGCTGACAAATCCTGCCAGCATGAATGCAACCAGTTTCAGGCCTTCACAGGTCGCCCGAAACAATAGGTTATGTCGCTGAGGTTGTCTCATGGATTTGCTCCCATAAATAGTGCTGCGAGTGTCAAACGCCCGTGCTCAGGCCTTGTGGCCCTGCGCGATGCCGCCTCGACACCGCTGATTCAAGATTGATCACGCCTAGCCCGAGCAAGTTTGATGAGCACCGCAAACTTTGTCCGATCAGAAGACTCCACACCTTGGTAATGAGTCATTATTGGTGTTTGCTGGTGGCATCTTTGGAGAGTAGCTTTGGCTGGCTAAGCCTAAGTCTGGAAAGGTTTAGCCAGCCAAAGGCAACTCATTGCCTGTTAATCACCGCTGATAACCGTGCTTTGATAGCTCGCCAGAGCTACCAGCATCACAAAATCAGTGCGGCTGTGAGCAAAAAGCCACCAATCGCAAACACCAGTTCACCTAAGCCACCCTTGGCAGGTAAAAGCTCGTTCTCAGTGCTCAGGTCACGCTCAAAGTTACAGCTCAGACATTGGTAAACCCCATTTTGATGACTCACAATGGAGTTTTTTCCGCATTTCGGACATTCGAGTGAAGAAGATAGATTTAAGACAGGAGATGACATCGCTGATTGGGGAAGTAACGACGGTGAGCCAGCTTGGCTGACTACACTTTCATCATGTCTGACTTTTTTTGATGAGTCGATAGGGAAATCTTCAGGAAAACTCTGGTCAAGTTCAGGAGTTCTTCAGGTTGCTAACCAAAATGCTGATGAGAGGTGCCGTCATATCAGCTTTGCTGCCCCTAAACTCGTTGAAAGAGTTTCGATCGCAACGAGAGAATCAGTGATATGAAGCAGGCATGAAGCCATGTAAGGCAACTGTAAAGTAACTCGACTGGAGTTTTCTACTCTCTAAAGTTAGGCCATGACTAGCATGTTGTCAAAGCCTGTCAATGGCTTGCTAGGCCCTGATTTCTGATGGAGGGGATGGTCCGCAACATGGGGGTGATTTGCACTAAATCGGTATCGCGATCGCTAACACGGCTCCCTCGCGCTGTGCTTACAGCCAATTTCTTCTTACTAAAATCTGAATGCACGATGCAGTTTCCTCAACATTGGATAGATTGATCTACATGGTTCAGCCAGAGCAGTTGATAAAACTTGTTACCTTGAACTAGAAACTCGGCAGCAAACACTGGATCACAGCAGATGACGAATTCCTCTTCACGGCACCTGATCATGGTTTGCCAGCACCGTTCTTGCCTGCGCAATGGTGCCGCGCAAACCCTGGCCGCCTTTCAAAGTCATCAGTCGGATCACTTATTGGTGCAGGGATGCGAATGCCAAGGACAGTGCGGTTCTGGGCCAACGGTACGGGTAATGCCTGAGAATACTTGGTACTGCCGGGTGCAACCGGCTGACGCTGATACCATTGCTCAGCAGCATTGCGTGCCCGAGGGGCAACCGGTGGAGGCACTCCTGAACCCACGACTGCATCAAACTCAGTCAGCCTATGCAAACTTGGCTGAGCAATACCAAGCGTTTACTCGGTCTCAGCAACTTGAATAAAGCGAAGTTGAGAACATTACTAGGCCTCGAGGATAGGCTGAAAAACTACTGCTGACTGGGAGTTGCCTGAGCCTGTACCGTCGTTGATGGCAAGGTGGGCGCAGAACCAGCAGCAATCAGACCATTTTGCGAGTCACTGGGCAAAGCTTGAATCTGTCCCATCAAGCTCGACATTTCTAGCGCACTCATGGCGTAGCTCCACCCCAAATTGCTCTTGATGCCTGCTCGTTCTAACGCTTGCTGCATTGTGTCGGTCGTCAAGACACCAAACACGATAGGCACCCCCGTTTGAAAGCTGGCTGCCGCTATCCCCTTTGAGACCTCAGCTGCGACGTAATCAAAGTGAGGTGTGTGCCCTTTGATTACTGCGCCTAGGCAAATAATGGCGTTGTAGCGCCCCGTAAGTGCCAATTGCCGTGCCACCATGGGAATCTCAAAGCTCCCAGGCACCCAGGCATAATCGACCTGCTCACCATGAGGGTCGATATCGACCCCGTGACGCTTCAAACAATCTTGGCAAGCGCCTAAGAGTTTTTCTGTCACTAAGTCATTAAAACGGCCAATCACCAGAGCAAAACGACGCGGTTCGCTCTGGTGAAAATTACCTTCCAAAACAGTCATGAAAAATTAATGCCTAAAAATTTGGCTACACCACGAGGTAGTTGAGGCTACCGACAACTACAACCAAGATCCCCCAGACGACAGACCCTAGAAGGATCAACCGCTTAGACTGTTCCCAGTTTTGCGGTGAGGCATAGGCGACAGGGACGCCGACAACCATCACGAAAGACATGAGAACCAGCGCAAAGAGTGCCAACTGGAAAACAATTACCATCTTGATTAAATCTCTCTATCTCAACACAACAGCAACGCGGAGCCTGCAGCCCTATGGGCGTACCAACTACCCACATTATTATTAGTAAGCTATCAGAAATGTGGGTGCTACGGAAGCCTTCACCTTTGGTGACTCCGCTAGGTCGCTTAGGTGCCGGGGCAGGGAGCGGTTAGGTCACCTCGTTAGCCACGATGTTTCAACGTATTGGTAGATCAATGGATCTGGTGTTATGCCATACCACCACTGACTTTGATACCCTCGGTGCCGCCGTCGGGATCACATTGTTGTATCCCGCTGCTCGCATCGTATTGGCGGGGGGATGTCATCCAACGGTGCAGGCTTTTTTGGCCCTGCATCGCGATGAATATCCGTTGATCGAACGTCGTGCTGTGAATTTGGATGCGGTTGAAGCGATTGCGGTGGTCGACACGCAGACATTAGAGCGTTTGGGGCCAGTAGGGGCTTGGGTGACGACCGTGGCCGAGCGGGGCGGTGAAGTACGGTTGTATGACCATCATGTCGGGAGCGATCACACCTTGCCCACAACACAATCGTTTGTGGATGAGGTGGGTGCAGCCACCACTTTGGTCGTGGAAGAATTGCAAGCCCGTGGCCTGGAACTTAATACCAGTCAGGCGACGGTCATGGCGCTGGGCATCCATGTGGATACGGGATCGCTAACGTTCACGTCATCCACGGTGCGCGATGCAGCGGCCCTCGCCTGGGTGATGGGTCAGGGAGCCAGTCAAAGCGCGATCGCAGAATTTGTCGAGCCGAATCTTTCTCCCACGTTGCAGTCGTTGTCGGAAACGGCGATCGCGCACCTTCAGCGCGAGCAGCAGCCCGGTCATACTCTGGGTTGGGTTCTGCTCGAAACCGCTGAACACGTGCCGGGTTTGTCAGGGTTGGCTGAGCGATTACTGACCTTTCTTGACCTCGACAGTCTGTTGTTTGGAGCCTGGTTTCCGGCCAAGGATGATCGCCAGAAACTGGTGCTGATCGGACGGACGCGGGGACGAGTCGCAGCTACTGACGATCGCCCCGGCATTGATTTCAATGTGCTGCTGTCGCGATTAGGGGGCGGTGGGCATCCAACGGCAGCGGCGGCAACTTGCGTCACGGACGATCCCCAGGTGGAATTTGAGCGCACGTTGACGGCACTGCGTGAGCAAGTTCCGCCGGTGCCAACGGCTCGGGACTTGATGTCGTCTCCCGTCCGCACCATTCGTCCCAGTACCCAAATTACTGAAGCTCAGCGCATCCTCCTCCGCTATGGCCATTCGGGCCTGTCTGTGGTCAACCGCTGCGGTGAACTGGTTGGAGTGATCTCCCGTCGGGACATTGATTTGGCCTTACACCATGGGTTTGGTCATGCGCCGGTCAAGGGTTACATGTCCACTCAGGTGAGAACGGTGCAACCGCACACGGTGCTGCCCGATATCGAAGCGCTGATGGTGACCTACGACATTGGCCGACTGCCAGTTTTGGAAAGCGATCGCCTGGTTGGAGTCGTTACGCGCACCGATGTGCTGCGGCAGCTACATCAGGCGCAGCAAACCCAAGCGACGGTTGCAGCGCCCGTCACCCAACTCATCGTGCGTCCACCGACTCCGCTGCAGCTCTGGCAAACGCTGCAAGACCGTTTAACTCCCGCCTTGTGGGGGATGTTGAAGGCAATGGCCACGGTAGCCCGCGATCGCGGTTGGCAACTGTATTTAGTCGGCGGCGGGGTGCGTGATCTATTTCTCAGCGACGCCGATATCCCACTTCGATTACCGGACGTTGATCTCGTTGTCGATAGTGCGTACCAAACTCTGGAAATGGGGGCGGGCGTGGTGTTGGCAGAGGCGATCAAAGCTCAATATCCAGACGTCGAACTGCAAATTTATGGGCGTTTTCAAACGGCTGCTTTGGTCTGGCACGATTCTCCCTTCGGCGATGCGGGCTCACTGATGGTGGATATCGCCACCGCACGTACCGAGTTTTATCCCTACCCGGCTGCTAATCCCGAGGTGGAGGCCAGTTCCATCCGCCAAGATCTGTATCGTCGCGACTTCACTATCAACGCCCTAGCTGTCAGCCTAACTCCTCCACAACCGGGACAACTGCTCGATTTTTTCGGCGGTCTGGTTGATCTGCAAGCGCAACACATTCGGGTTTTGCACGCCAACAGCTTTGTTGAGGATCCGACCCGCATTTATCGAGCTGTACGTTTTGCCGTGCGGTTGGGCTTTACCCTCGAGTCGCAAACCGAAGGGTTTATTCGTCATGCGATTGACAGTGGCGTGTACAAGCGCTTGCAAACGGAAATTGCCAAGCTGCCGGCCCTCCAAACCCGGCTAAAAGCCGAGCTGCATTATATTTTGGCGGCTGATTATTGGGAGACGGCCCTCAGCTTGTTGGACGATTTGGGCGCGCTTGTCTGTTTGCATCCCGAGTTAGCACTTAGCGATCGCCAATGGCGGCAACTGCGACGCCTCAGTCGCTGGCTGACGCATGTCGACTTACTAGCGGCCCTCTCGCCCTGGCAACTGCGGCTAGAGTTACTGCTGACGGGCATTCCAGCCAGTGATCGCGGAGCGGTTGCTGCTCATCTGCAACTGTCCCAGGCTAGTGTGCAGCGACTAACCGATCTAGAACAGGCTGAAACCACAATTTTGGCTGAGTTGCCGCAGTGCAACTGCCCCAGCCAATGTTGGCAACTGCTTAATGCTTACGATTTGGAATCGCTCGTGCTCATTAGTTTGCGCTATCCTCTGCAAACGAGCGAGCACATTTGGCGCTATCTGACCCATTGGTCACAGGTCACAGCTCCGATCACTGGCCAAGATCTCAAGCGGTTAGGG
>CAZFWL010000225.1:0-5607 GCA_964522775.1 uncultured Halomicronema sp. | reverse complement strand
CACGGGATGAGTTCGCGTTGTCATTGGGCTACCGCTACCGTGACGGCTCGACGCTGATTTCAGGCATCATCACCGATTCCACGACCACCAACGTTCTCAGTTTTGGCCAGGATTATGTGCATCGCGATGTGAGTGGTGCGTGGGCTTTACAGTCACAGTTTCGCCTGGGAACCGAAGATGTCGATGACACCGTCACGACAGCCAGCAGTTCCGACACATTCTTTAGTTGGATTGGGCAAGTGCAGCGGGTGCAGCGACTCAATGATGACCATCTGCTGCAGTTACAGGGCAGCTTGCAACTTACGCCTAACTCATTACCAGGCTCAGAAAAGTTCTTCAGTGGCGGTGGGTTGTCAGTACGTGGGTATGACCAAAACCAACGATTTGGCGATAACGGGTTTCGATTTTCGGTCGAAGATCAAATTGTCATTACCCGCACTGAAGATGGCTTACCGTTTTTCAGCATCGCTCCCTTTTTAGATGGTGCATATGTTTGGAATGATGGTGATAGTGCCGAGGTGACCGATAATAATTTCCTTTTAGGTACTGGGGTTGGGGTGTTATTTAACGTGGTGGAGGGGTTGAATGCCCGCGCTGATTTTGCTTATCCACTCGTTGATGTGGAAGAGTTGTCGACGGATGATCCCCCAGGATTACGGTTCTACTTCACGTTGGGATATCAGTTTTAGGACTAAAAAACTCCCAGAAAGCAAGAGAGCCAGGCGTTTGATTGCCTGGCTCTCTTGTTCTGATAGCTGTATTGGAATGTTAATCGCCCTAGAGGACGCCTAAACTAGAAAGCCCTAAGATGGCCCCGGCACCGAGGACATGACCAAAGCTCGTAGTCCCAATCACGGCTGGCAAGCCGAAGCCGCCGAAGAGGTTGGGAGAAGGCATCGCTGGTCCTTCACTCGGATATTTGATCGTAAATTTGCCGATCGCGATCGCAAGAATGTTGCAAACGATCATCACGATTGCGACTTTGGGGCTCCATTCTGGGGAGCTGGGCATTGCTGCCAGCAAAGAAAGATAAGTCAATTTCGATTTCCTCAAATACGTCGTCATTATCATCAAGGCCAAGCCATGTCTGACAACCGACGAGCCACCAGTAGCCTCGACCTTAGTCAAGATTTTTGATGACAGGTAAAGGCAAAGCAAAACCTTGTTGCAAGAATTTACAGAAATTTGTCGCGTGAGCCGCGAATGAATCAGGTTTCAGGCAGATGAATCCTGCCCCCATGTCTGTGCGTCAACTGTCTGCAGCCTTGTCCAGTTAAGCTACAGAAAGCGACTGATAAGGATGGAGCAAACAGGCTTCAGTCTGAGTTGGCGTGGTGTTGTCGGAGATCGAGATGGAACGCGGACTATTGTGGCTGCCCCTGTTGGGAGTTTTTATTTGGCTGGCCTGGGCAGGCTGGAATGAATATCAGAAACTGGAAGCGTACAAGCAGTGGGCAGCGGCATTTGAACGCGCCAAATACGACATTTATGCCGTGTTAGGCCAGCAAGGAGATCGCTTGGTATGGGGCAAGCCGACTCGACAAGGCCCTGTGGCGCTGCAAGAAGTCGCGATCGCAGCTATTCAAGACCTGACCCTGTATGCTGCAGAACGGCCAGCGCCCGCGACAGCTGAACTGCCCAAAGGCTGCAAGGTCGCGATCGCCCTTGAATTTGGCGATCGTACCCAGTGGATTCCGTTCACTGATGCCGACTTAGCGCTGGCGTGGAAAAATCAGTTGCAGACCTTACAAGAATCGCTACAATCAACGCCACAGAGTTAAATAACCAGGTTGCGGTTCATCGTATTGGCATTGATGAGATAGCTCAGGCAACGGGGCAGTCATGCTCTAGGAATCGATCTTTATCTCTGACGATCCGCTTCTCGACTCTCAAATTAACGATGCAGCAACATTGGTTGAACAAGTTCGCTGCTCTCGGTAGAGTGACCTGGCTATCTCAGCTGAAATCCCTTTTGCTGCGGCGCGCGATCGCGTTATGACCAACCTTGCCACCCCTTCTCCCAAAGAACTTGCGGATCGTCGGCGATCTTTGAAACGGCAGCGACGCATTCGCAATTTGCAGAATCTTTGGCGCGTTGCGGCCATCACGGGCTTGGCTGCTGGCACAATTTGGCTGATTCGAAACCCATTTTGGTTGCTGTTGCGAGATCGGCATCAGGTGATCATTGATGGCAATGAAATGTTGTCAGACGAGGCTATCTACGAAGTTTTGGCGCTTGAATATCCGCAGCGCATTTTTGATATTGAACCAGAACAGTTGGTGGAGCGATTGCGCACTGAGGCCCCTGTGGCGTATGCCCAAGTCAATCGACAACTGTTTCCCCCTCGGGTTGAAATCGCATTACAAGAGCGCATTCCGGTAGCCGTAACCGTACCCTCTCGTCCTCTGACCACCGACGAAGCCGTCCCTATGCACCAACCGGGGCTCCTCGACTCGGAAGGCTATTGGATTGCCCAAGATGCCGTTGTTGGCCTTGACCAAGCGTTCACCTTGCCTACGTTAAAAGTCCGGGGATTCCATGTGCGTTATCGCAGTCAATGGCCTCGCCTTTATGCTGCGATCCAGTCCAGCCCGGTTCCCATTCAAGAAATCGATTTGCGATCGCCCAATAATCTGATCATCCAAACTGAGGTCGGAACAATTCATCTAGGTGTCTTCGACGCTCGTCGTTTATCAGAGCAGCTCGCAATTTTGCCGCAGTTACGCCAGCTCACACGTGATCCCCAAGCACCACAGGTTGATTACGTTGATCTCGCCAACCCTCAGGTACCTGCGGTCAAGCTAGCGGAACCACCAGCATCCACTCAAACAGCACCTTAAGAAAAGCTGAATTTCACTCATTTCGTCGCCAAAAGCGCGGTTGATGGGGTAACTTTTTAGGCTAGTTTGAGCAAGTTGAGATCGCGTCCAATGGCGTGAGCAATCGCCTTCTAATGCAGCGATTTCAGGCATCCTGTGGTTTGTTTGGTTTTTCCACCGAAGTACCTTATAGTTGTCTAAATCCTACGGGGTCTTGCTTGCGCAAAGTTGATGTCCTACGAAGGGTAGAGGTTCATGTCTTCTAATTCAGCACCGACTGATTTCGATGACAACGGTTTTGGGATGAACGGTTCCCATCTTTCTGTCCAAGGTGATGCTTCATCGCCGGTCGGTGGCTCTCAGGTGACTGTAAACCGAACCTCTAGTGCAGCTGAAAGCAGCAGTGATGACCCCAAAACGGCTTCTGGAGAAATGCTCCTAAACGGTGAGACTGTGCCCAGTAATATTGCAAAAATCAAAGTTATCGGTGTCGGCGGCGGCGGCTGTAATGCGGTTAACCGCATGATTGATAGTGGCCTTTCTGGAATTGAGTTCTGGACAGTCAATACAGATGCCCAAGCCCTCCTAAACACCGCGACCGAAAATCGCTTGCAAATCGGACAAAAGTTGACTCGCGGTTTGGGCGCAGGTGGAAATCCGGCGATTGGTCAAAAAGCGGCAGAAGAGTCGCGTGACGAAATCGCAGCGTCGCTTGAAGAAGCTGACTTAGTGTTTATCACCGCTGGCATGGGGGGTGGCACGGGTACTGGTGCAGCCCCAGTTGTAGCGGAAATTGCCAAAGAGTCTGGAGCGTTAACGGTAGGAGTAGTCACGCGACCATTTACCTTTGAGGGTCGTCGTCGTACAGGGCAGGCTGACGAAGGCATTGACGCTTTCCAGAGCCGAGTTGACACGCTGATCGTCATTCCGAATGATCGCTTGCTTTCCGTCATTTCTGAGCAAACGCCTGTTCAAGAAGCTTTTCAATCTGCCGATGATATTTTGCGTCAGGGCGTGCAAGGCATTTCTGACATCATCATGATTCCGGGCTTGGTCAACGTAGACTTTGCTGATGTGCGGGCCGTGATGGCTGATGCTGGTTCAGCGCTGATGGGCATTGGCATGGGTTCTGGTAAATCGCGTGCTCGGGAAGCGGCGATCTCAGCGATTTCTTCACCGCTGTTAGAGTCCTCTATCGATGGCGCGTCCGGGGCGGTCTTTAATATCACCGGCGGGTCTGATCTAACCCTGCACGAGGTCAACTCTGCGGCTGAAATTATCTATGAGGCAGTTGACCCCAACGCCAACATTATTTTCGGTGCCGTGATTGACGAGCGACTGCAGGGTGAAGTGCAGATTACAGTCATTGCGACTGGCTTTAATCTAGAGTCCCACGGCGGCCAAGTTGATGCGGCTCGGATTACGCCGCTGAAGCGCAATAATCTTGCTAGTAAGCCGTCGCCCTCATCGCCCGAACCGCCTAATAGTGGACCGGGGGGGTTAGACATTCCCGAATTTTTACAGCGCCGCCGTCCTAATCGGTAACCAAGCTATGTTTTAAATTGCCAAATCGACCTCTTCTAAACGGAGCAGGTCGATTTGGTTTGATCGCGGTTTTCCATCGGAGATCTTTGTGGCTAATTCGCTGACGCCTCCTGTTGCACTGACGGTCGCTGGTTCTGACAGTGGCGGCGGAGCTGGCATTCAAGCTGACTTACGGACCTTTGCGTTTCACCAAGTGCATGGGGCGAGCGCGCTCACCTGCGTCACCGCGCAAAATACCTGCGGCGTGACTCGGGTGGATGCTTTGCCGCCCGAAGCCGTGGTGGCCCAAATAGCGGCAGTGACTGACGACATCGGTGTGCAGAGCGCCAAGCTGGGGATGCTCCTAAACACGGGCATTATGAATGCCGTTGCCGCCGCGATCGCCGAATCGACAGTCCCAACTTGGGTGATAGATCCCGTGATGGTGTCTCGAACTGGGGCGCAATTGATTGATGATGAAGCGATCTCGACCCTCAAGACTCATTTAGTGCCTCTCGCCACGGTATTGACCCCCAATCGCTTTGAAGCGCAAATTTTAGGTGATCGCGAAATTCATACCCTGGCGGATATGGAAATTGCTGCCCAAAAAATCTTCGACTTAGGGGCAAAAGCCGTCCTGGTAAAGGGTGGGGGCATGACGGGGCAGCTGCGCGGGGTAGATGTTTGGTACGACGGCAATGAGCCGATCACCCTCACGACAGAAACAGTCGATACCGAAGATACCCATGGCACAGGGTGTACCCTGTCGGCGGCGATCGCGGCCAACCTTGCCTTAGGCCAAGACGCTCTCACTGCGGTTCAACATGCCAAAGATTATGTGACGAAAGCCCTGAAACATTCTTTGCGTATCGGTCGAGGACAGGGTCCAGTGGGGCACTTTTTTCCACTGCTAGACGCTTGAGAATACGGGCTCTCTAATGTGTCCTGAATACAGATTCGATGCTGTGTGGGAATGTGGGTGCCTTAGGTGCCTTCAAGATGACGGCATATGTGACTCCCAGTCTGGGCACTTTTCTTGCTCTGGCCCATAGGGGTACATCGCGCACACCAACATATTGCCGCCATGGGGCTGACCATAATAGTGTTTGCAGCCAATGCAAGTGGGGTGGTCATTCACCATCGGCTCAACATGGCTAGCAATGGGGGCTGCCATTGCTTCAATCCAACTTTCCAAGGCGACGGCCATCGGTTCGACGATAGGGGTCACGAACTCCGAAAACTCTTCCGAGAATCGTTCCGCCT
>CAZFWL010000224.1:0-5618 GCA_964522775.1 uncultured Halomicronema sp. | reverse complement strand
AAAACATTACAACCCAACGAGTAACCGGCGGATTTGCTCTAATCGACAGCCTACAGCGTCATGGTGTTGAACATATTTTCGGCTACCCTGGTGGGGCGATTCTGCCGGTGTATGACGAGCTTTACAAAGCCGAGCAGCGCGGAGGCATCAGCCATATTCTGGTCCGTCATGAGCAGGGAGCATCCCACGCAGCGGATGGGTATGCGCGGGCCACTGGCAAGGTTGGTGTTTGTTTTGGGACCTCTGGACCGGGCGCCACTAATCTAGTCACAGGGATTGCCACTGCCGCCATGGATTCAATCCCCATGGTAGTCATCACGGGGCAAGTGCCGCGTCCGGCGATCGGGACTGATGCATTTCAGGAAACCGATATTTTTGGCATCACACTACCCATCGTGAAGCATTCCTATGTGGTGCGATCGCCCAAAGATATGGCTCGTGTGGTGGCTGAAGCGTTTTACATTGCCCAAAGTGGCCGTCCGGGCCCGGTGTTAATCGATGTGCCCAAAGACGTGGGTGTTGAAGAATTCGACTACATTCCTGTAGAGCCGGGTGATATTCAACTGCCAGGGTTTAAACCAACGGTAAAAGGGAACCCGCGGCAGATTGATCATGCCATTCGTCTGCTGCGTCGTGCCAAGCAGCCGCTACTTTACGTGGGTGGTGGAGCGATCACGGCAGGAGCTCATACAGAAATTCAAGAACTCGCGGAATATTTCTCAATTCCCGTGACGACAACGCTGATGGGTAAGGGTGCCTTTGATGAGCACCATCCCCTTTCTGTCGGCATGTTAGGGATGCATGGTACGGCTTATGCGAATTTCTCTGTCAGTGAGTGTGACTTGTTGATTGCTGTTGGAGCCCGCTTTGACGATCGCGTGACTGGCAAACTGGACGAATTTGCTTCCCGCGCTAAGGTCATTCACATTGATATCGATCCGGCTGAAGTCGGCAAAAATCGAATCCCGAACGTACCGATCGTGGGAGATGTTCGCCGTGTATTACAGACGCTGCTTAGCCGCTTACATGAAGCGAATAAGCCTGGTAACCCAGAGCAGACAAAGGCTTGGCTTGATCGTATTCAGCGCTGGCGCGAAGATTATCCCCTCGTGGTGCCCACCTATGACGACATGATTTCGCCCCAAGAGGTGATTGTCGAGTTGTGTCGCCAAGCGCCCCAGGCCTACTACACCACTGATGTCGGTCAACACCAAATGTGGGCCGCGCAGTTCCTCAAAAATGGTCCTCGCCGTTGGATTTCCAGTGCGGGACTCGGCACCATGGGCTTTGGTATGCCTGCGGCGATGGGCGTACAGGTAGCGCATCCTGATGACTTCACTATCTGTATTAGCGGTGATGCGAGCTTCCAAATGAACCCTCAAGAACTGGGCACATTGGCGCAGTACGGCATCAACGTCAAAACGGTCATTATCAATAATGGTTGGCAGGGCATGGTGCGCCAGTGGCAGCAGGCGTTTTATGGTGAGCGCTACTCTTCATCCAATATGCAGTCTGGGATGCCAGATTTTGAACTGTTGGCGCGGGCGTATGGTGTGAAGGGCATTGTGGTGGAACATCGTGCTGATTTAGATCAGGCGATCGCGGATATGTTGGCTTATGATGGCCCGGTGCTCATGGATGTTCACGTCCGCAAAGATGAGAACTGCTACCCCATGGTCGCCCCCGGCAAGAGCAACGCACAAATGATTGGCTTGCCTCAAAAGTCACCCGATGTGCAAACCATTGAGCTGATGTATTGCAGTAACTGTGGGGCAAAAAATCCTTCTAGTCATAGCTTCTGTCCTGAGTGCGGTACTAAGCTGTAAACTCCTTGAGTTCCGGCTTCAGCACAATATAGTGAATTGATTGGGAGGGTTCAGCGTTGCTGACTCTCCCAGTTCGACTTTCAAGGCACAAGGCGTTGAGGATTAGGTGAGGGGAGTGAATTCACATTGGCAAGCTTGTGCTGTCTGCTAAGCTTCGGTGTTGGATGTGCCGCCATCAGCTGCCAGTAACTGTAAGCGCACCATATGCGAGAGTGGGCTATCAGCATCCCCCAGCTGTACTTCTAAAGTTTGGCTAGTTAACGGTTCTAAGTGATTTAACAAGCGGCGTAGGTGGGGGGTACTGGCACCGCTGTCAACGTACACCCGCTCGGCGAGTTTATTCATCTGGGTCCAAGCGCTATAGAGTTTAGCCGTCGCTTGTTCGAGCTGCGACGCTTGCTTGACCAAATCCGCCGTGGCGTTTAAGCAACCAATGCGTAACGCTTCTTCTAGGGCTTGTTCTAAATCGAGTTCGTCACTGTTGAGGGCCTGCACTTGGACGGCAGCCTCTAAGTATTTCGCCAGATAGCGGGCTTCGGCAGTGACCTGCTTTAAGGTGTCGATGTCGGGATTCAGGGTGACCTCAGTCTTCAGCGTTTCCTGATGGGGGGGGGGGAGTTTTTGCATTTCCTTGACGAGAGGCGCCAAGTACCGGGTCGGAATCGTATTATTGGCGGCTTTTTCCTTCAGTTCTGTCGGCAATAAGTCGGAGGTCATTGCGGTCCATTCGTCTGAGATTTGGCGGACCTCGCGCCGAGTAATGTGTTCGCCCCGTTGGGCGGCATCGCTGACCAACTGTTGTACCTCTGGAGCTGATTGAGCCGTTTCAACAAAGGCCCGCTTGCTGAAATTATTGACGGCTTGGGGCTCGAGCATGCCTTCTTGTAATAATGTATCGGCGCTGTCGGCCAATTCGATCAGAGAGTAGGCTTGGCTTTTGGTAATTTCTCGGTCCTTTAACCAGTTGAGAAAGCCAGTACCGCGGCCATCGCCGCCCCGTTTCTCACGATCGCGCACCGTACGCAAAATTCTTCCCCGCCAGATATCGGTTTGTAGATCAAAGCGATCGCACACTTGCCATGCGGTTTCAATCTGTTGCTGAAACTCATACTCTGAGAGGTTTTCGTCTTCTGGACTGGGGAGTTGAAAGGTAAGGTCAGTACTGGGATCAAGGGCCGCAGTGATTTGGTCAGCAGCAGGGCGAGAGGCAGCGTTCATAGACTCAGAGATAACGGCACAGGGTCAACATTCTCCCATGAGCCTGAGTCGATAGCGAATTACTCGAGATGGATCTGGCGGCTTTCTGTTGGTGCTGTCTTTTCGCCTCGCAGGATGGGTGTTTGAACGATGAATAACAAATCCCCTCACTGCCTAAGCAGTGAGGGGATTATCGCTCGACAAAAAATTGGACAGTTTACTTTAGTGGAACTTCTTGGAGGGTTTCATACGCTAAGTAAGACTTTGAGGGAATAGATGAAGAACGATATGCTCGCTGGTGCTTGATTGATTTAGTCGCTACTTTGCGAATCATGTTAGGCAGGGTGAGAGGCCAAATCGCCGCTGCAAAGGCAATAAACAGCCATGCTTGTACGTCGTTTTTACGGGCATAATCATCTTGTAAAAAGACGTATGTGACAAAGCTGAAAGTCAAAAAAGCAGTGGCTGAATAAAACAACATGGCGAGTGCTAATTTCTCAAAGACTAAATTGATTGAGCCTGAGCAGACAAGAGTCGAGTTCAGAGACCCGAAGGCTTAAACCTCATAGAAGCGCTGTCCAAGTCTTGTCTCGATATCAGACCAGATGTTCGTTTCTGTATATAAATCAACTTAATGGATCAAACAGCTTGATCTCGCCCGTTGAAATGCGGAAAGATTTTGGGCGTTGCTCGCCGTAAAAACGTTCTCTAAGAGAGATTACTGACTGCGCCAGGCATTGTTTACAGATAGATTGTGTAGTCTTGGCTCAAATATAAAGCTCGTTCGGCATTGCGTCGCCGTTCTAATCCGGGTAAATATTGCCCCCCAGCGTAGACCCAACGCAAAAACTCATCTGCTGCACCAGCAAAGTCACCGGCATTATGTTTACGCAGGAGCGTAGAGTCCCGAAAAGCACCCAGGCCCACATTGAAGGAAAAAGACACCATGGCTGAAAATTGGTCGGAGTTAGTCGCGATCGTGAGGCCTCGAGTAACACCCGCTTCAAAGAGGTCTAAATCTCTGCGTAAGATCTGGTCGGCTTCGGCTTCAGTAATGACCATGCCAGGGTATACATCAGGCGGCCCAGCCATAGAGGTATGTCCATAGCCAATGGTCCAAATGCCAACGGAGTCTTGATAGGCTTGCAGTCTCAGTCCTTCAAAACTCTTGACGATGATAATGCCATCTTCGTTAATTTGTCCCGGCGGCGGTTCTGGCTTGTCGGGAATTGGGTTGGGTTCTGGATACCCTGTACCCATGGAAAAAGTCATCATCGTGGGTGTATCTGGCAACATAAACCATTGCCCTAACGCAGAAGCATCGGCTACTTGTTCAAGCGGATTTGTGGTTGATGGATATTTCGTTAATCGTGAAATCCAGTAGTTGCCTTCCATCAAATAAAAGGCTCTGTCAGTTTCTTTAATCCAAGTCCCCATGATGATGGATGTCTCCTTTAGTAGCCGTAATTCCAACGAGCACGGTAGCCTCGTTGGTCGATATGCGTAAAGACTGAGGAACTGGCGAGTCCCCCCCGATTGCCCCACCACGGATCAAGATCGGCAAATACATCAAAGGGATGGATGCCTGGTACAACAAAGTCGATCGCATCGCCAGTCAAGTGTCGTGATTGGGAAGCACCCCCAACAGCGGCGTTGGTAACCGGATCGCGATACCAAGAGTTGATTTGAATCGGTTGGTTGCCGTACCGGCGACGGATGTCTTCCATCACGCGGGCCATATCGAGAATGTTATAAACGACATCAGCATTGGCTGGCTGTCGATAGAAGCCCGTAGCGGGGTCAGCGTGAAGCGCTTCGCCCCAGGTAAAGTTGCCTGGCTCGCCAAATTGGTTCGTTGGATAAATGGGATCGTTGGAATAGTAAGTGCCATCGAAGCCGGGGAACTGCATTGGAATCCCGCGATCGCCCGGTGGCTGATCCCCGCCGCTAGGATTGCTGTCGTCTGGCCGATTGCCAATTTCAGTGCCGGAAATTGAAATATCAGGCAAAAAGCAAAACCAAGTATTGCGATTTTCGGGTCCTAAAAATGCTCCTTGCAGCGCTACCCGCACATGCATGTCGGCAGGTTGGGAGTAAGAGTTCAGCAAGAAAACAGTTTTGTTTTTGACGAAAACCTTCTCGTTTGGGGGCAACTGGGACGATTGCACAGTCTGAGTTTTGAAAATAGTGTCATTCAGGGTCTCTAGCGTTTGGCGCTGTCCCAGAATCTTAATGTCGGGGGTATAGGCGTACCAGATAGTGCGCTGGTTAGGGCCCAAAGAAGCATCGGCAAGTTCAATTTTGGTGTGATTGCTTGCTGCTGGCTCAAAGCGAATGAGTCGCAACTGAGTCCCATTTTTGACGAAAACTTTGGCTTCGGGAGGCAAATCGATGGAGAGCTTGGGTTCAGTTTTGAACAGGGTATCGCTGACGACCGTGAGTATGGTGCGGGTCAGGAGTTCGACATGGGGGACGTAAACATACCAGCGAATCGTCTGGAGATCGCCAATCGTCGGTTCAAGCAACGCGATTTCCCAATGGTTGGTGCCAACATTCAGTACTACACCGATGTTGAAGAGAGTACCTTTCTCGACC
>CAZFWL010000223.1:0-5624 GCA_964522775.1 uncultured Halomicronema sp. | reverse complement strand
TCGCCTGATCAGCCGCCGCTTCTGAAGACACGTCTTGATGCTGCAAAATCGCTTCCGTGAGCTGAAAGCCACAGGTATAAACCGGATTGAGGGAACTCATCGGTTCTTGAAAGATCATGGAAACCTGATCACCCCGCAGCTTTTGCATTGTGGTTTGAGAGAGCGATCGCAAATTGACCGCTGGGGTCTCTTCATCCGGGCGAAAGAAAATTTCCCCCGCCGTAATTTCTCCGGGTGGGTGGGGCACCAAATCCATGACGGTGAGGGCCGTGACTGATTTACCCGACCCCGACTCCCCCACAATGCCTAACGTTTGCCCTCGGGGCACTTGAAATGAGACGTTCCGAACCGCATAAATCAGACCACTTTCGGTTTTGAATTGCACAGACAGGTGACGAACATCCAATACAGGAACAGTCATGGGATCAAACACAGGCGCTGACAGCGTACAGTTGGATTAGCTGGATCATAACAGCGGTATCCCCTAGAAAACGGTTTCCTCAAAACAGGATGTTCAAACTTGCGATCGCCGTGCTCGTGATGCTAATTGGCTCAGCCATTTGCTCCGGCACCGAAACGGCGCTCCTGTCAGTTCCCATTCTTAAAGCCCGTCAACTGGCCCAATCGCGTAAACCTCGCGCCTTAGCGCTATTGTCAATTCGGCAAAAGGTGAATCGGCCGATCGCGACCATTGTGATCCTCAACAATCTATTCAATATCGTCGGCAGCATCGTCATCGGTAGCCTAGCCGCCAATGTATTTGGCGATGCCTTACTAGGAGTCTTTTCCGGCATCTTGACCTTTCTGGTCATTGTGTTCGCTGAAATTCTGCCCAAAACATTGGCCGAACAGCACGCACAACAAATTGCGCTGATGATGGCCATCCCCGTCAAAGCGCTGACCTGGCTGATGACCCCGTTTGTCGTCATGCTAGAGCGCATTACCGCGCCGTTTACCCGCAGTAACCGACTGCCCACTACGAATGAAACAGAGATTAAGCTACTGGCTTCGATCGGTTACCAGGAAGGCATTATCGAAGAAGACGAAGCGGAAATGATTCGTCGGGTGTTTCGCCTTAACGACATTCAGGCGGCTCACATTATGACTCCGCGAGTCGAGTTAACTTATCTGCCGGGAGATGTGGCGATCGCGCAGCTCAAAGACGATATCTTGACTTCGCCTCATAGTCGCATGCTGCTAATCGAAGAAGACATCGACCATATTCAAGGGGTTGCCCTCAAAGATGACTTACTGACAGCGCTCATTGAAAATCAGGGGGAGCAACCCGCTCGGAGCCTCAAACGAAATATTCGCTTCATCGCTGAAAGTGAACGCGCTGACAAGCTTTTACAAGAATTTCAAACCAATCGTGAACACATTGCCGTTGTCGTCGATGAGTTTGGTGGTGTGTCAGGCGTGGTCACTCTAGAGGACATCCTAGAAGAGCTAACTGGCGAAATTGTCGACGAAACTGATGTCAACGTCGATTTACAAGCTTTAGCCCGACAGCGCCGCAAACGACTCTTGCAATCAAAGGGCTTTGGAGATCTGCCCTCTTCCAAATAAAATCGAACCTTATTCCTATCAAACTCAAGGAGGCCCCAGAAGGGACATCACCCCCGCGAGCTCTGCTAGTTTGCCGACAAGGCAGAATCCTGCGGCATTTAGTAATCATTCTCCAAAGACTAGCAAAATCTTTGAGCTGTTAAGAATCACCAGGGGTGAGTGAGATCAGCGTACCTGATAGCTACCTACCGAACCTTCACAGACCTATTTAGAGGGTGCTGTGGCTTGTACTTAAGCTTTTCTTTCACCAGCAACCCCAGAAAAGGTAAATCCTGGAAAAGGTAGCGCTTCCACAGGCGCTTGGGCTCCGACGACAAACGATATAACCACTCTAGGCCGACTTCACTCATCCATCGAGGCGCACGGGATTTGTTGCCAGCCTCAAAATCAATGGCCGCCCCAACCCCCATAAAGATATCGATGCTAGGAAGTTGACTTTGATATTTGGCAATCCACTTTTCTTGCTTAGGTGCACCCACACCCACGATCAGAACATTGGCAGGTGAACTACGAATCATTTCTAAAATTCGCTGGCACTCTGCTTCATCTTTTTCGAATCCGAAAGAAGGCGAATGTGCCGCCACTACAATATCTCGGCCAATACGCTGGTTGATGTGCTGCTGAGCTCGCTGGGGAACACCTTCAGCCCCTCCCAAGAGGAAAATTTTAATTTTTGGGTTATGCCGATGATGTTCGCAAAACATCGGGAATAGGTCAGAACCTGAAATTTTCGCCTTAATGGGCGTCCCTAAAAACTTAGAGGCATACATCAGAATTTGACTATCACAGACCCGGTAGTCAGCCATGTCGTAGGCTTTGACGAATTCCTGGTCTTCACGGAGACGCATTAAGTGATCAACGTTTGGGGTGAATACGACGCCTCGGTTCAAGTTGTTCAAGAACTCATCGATCGCGAGGTTATCAATTCCGACATTCAAAATCTCGATGCGCTTTGACAACGCACCCTTTTCGTAGTTAAGCAGCTGTCTTGCCTGGGAAGTCAGGACAGCTTTCTGAAAAGATTCCCGGAGTGGAGATGCTTTCTTGTTATCCATACGATTTCCCCTAGATCTCTTAAACGGCAGGCGTCAAAAAATATTCACCAGATGCTCTGACCATGTAGTGGCCAGCATCGCTGAGTTACAGCATTCAAGGTTTATCAACTGGCAACATCTCTTAAAGCGAGAACCCAGGAGCACTAGCCATGAACATAACTTGGCCTTCAGTAATTTCACCGCTTTATATTGGTTTGTACCGCATCTGACTCTCAAAAGTCAGTGGATACTAGCGAAGTTGACGAACTCTTTAAATACGGCTGTTTTCACATACGTATATATACGTAGACTCTAGTGAAAGAACGGCTGTCGCTGACGCTACTATTCGCTCTGAAAGCATGCTTCGTATCACTTAGAAGGGTGTACAGCCCTTTTATCCAGCCGACAATGGCTGAAATTTGACTATTTTGGCTAAGGGATCAAACTGTAACGGACTTCACATCAGCTTCATATAAGTTCTACCCAGCGAATATTTTCATATCGATTCATTGGCACCAATCGATTGCTGAAATTTAGTCCTACTTATGCCTGCTGTTGACGCTCTCGGGCAACGCCCTGAATATATCCTTATTGAGAAATTGGCAGGCAATTGGAGCTGTGAATAACCATCAACGATGACAATAGGTCATCTAGCATTAACAAAAAAATCGCAGCCAGAATTTTTGGCCGCGATCGCTGATCAATGAATTGTCGGCTAACCCTAACGCCCTGCAAAGAAATGCTGGAGTTGTCGGGTCATATTTTCAATCAAAGCATCAGTATTATCGGCAGTTTGGGCTTCGCCTTCTAGGGCTGCTACCCGCTCTGGTGGCAAGTTGAGCAAAGCCACCAAACGGTTATAAGCATCGGCCTCTTCGGAATTGATTAAGGCTTCTTCAGGAGTGCGGGCACTACTACTAATAACCTCATAGCCCAGCCGTAAAACAAATTCTCGCTCTTCTTGAGACTGTAAATGAGGCACAGACTCTTCCAGAGGAATATTTTGCATGAGATAGTCACGCAATTCTTTCTGCAAATCAGCTTGTTGGTCAGAACCGTGGGCAAATAAGCTGCTAAACCGCTTGAGCATCAGGTCAACCTCTTCTTGGGCAAGGTTACCGTCACTCCACGCCATTGATGCCACTACACGCAATAAGGTGAGTTGACGAGGCGAAATAGAAGGTGGGGGTGGAACTTGGAGAGCCATAACGAACTCCTGAAATTGCAACAACCCACGCCCAACTGGCTACTGGCATCAACTATAGTTCAGAACAAATATGCCGCCCGATCGCTTTACAGGCCAATACTTCAGCAAATCTATATAACTAGACGCAGCAAGAACTCGTTGTTTGAAACCTTATCGGAAATCGCGATCGCCGAAACCACATTAGGGTGAATTGGATTCACCGTAGCATGGTCATTCGGAGAAGTTAACTGAGCTGTAATCGATCGCTACAGAGGCTGTTACAAATGTCTGCAATGAACTCACTACGCGATAGCGCTGGCTTGCACACTATGATCTTCAGCACAAGTCGCCACTATCTTGCCTACGCACTAACCTTTGCCAGCGAGTTGACTCAGTTGTTTGACATTACTCAGTAATAGGGTCTCATTGGCTTCGTCTATTTGTAACCAGCCTTTTTCAATCAGCTTTTCCATGATTTTGCTGGTTTCCTCTTCCGAAATATCGGTAACGTCTGCTAAGTCAGCAATCGGAATATTAAAGATAGAGACTCCGCCATCGACCGGATTGCCGTAGGCTTCGCTCAAGGTGGCCAGGGTGTTGGCTAACTTGACTGCTGGAGGCTGATGTCGCAGTTGAAACCGGAAGTTAGTGAGGCGTAATCGCTGCACCATTAGTTGCAACATCCGGTGATGTAATTGTGAGTCTTTAAAGAGGGTCTGAATAAAACGCTGGGCCGACACGCTGAGTAGCTTCACCGGAGCAAGGGCTACCACATCCGTCGAACGTGGCGATTCATCTAAGATCGCCATCTCACCAAAAAAATCTCCTGGCCCCAAAACAGCGAGAGTTACTGCACTGTCACCAGCATGGCGGCGTACTTTAACCCAACCAGATTCAATAAAATAGACCGCGTTACCCCAGGCATCTTCCATTAAGACAGCACGGTCAGCAGGATATTCGTGTGCTGTAGAAACCGACAAGAGCCATTCAACAGTTTCAGGACTCGCGATTTCAAAAAGAGGGAAAAGCTCACTAAAGGCTTCTGGCTGCATGGGAGTTTAGATAGTGGGGCTATACGAACAAAAGAGGAATACCGTCAACTTTGGCGGTGATCGCAAAGAGACGGAGCGGAACCTGCCCTCATACTACCCAGAAACCTTTGGCAATATCCATGGCGGCACGGTAAATCCAAACGACCACTCAACCAAATACATCAATTGATTAAGCAAGTCTAAACGTGTGTTGCGGGTGTTTCTGTTTCGCGACTTTCAGCATAACGCTAACGCTAATTCCTGTTGGCGCACATCCAATACCGCCTGACGCAATGGTGGCAAGCATGCCGCCACATAATCTGGCCATCCCACAATAATCGGTTGTCGATGAATCAAGCTCTGCGGGTAAATACTGTTAACGTCAAATCGAATCGGTTGCCCCTCTAAATCACAGCAAATTAAGCCTGCGGTTTGAGCCAAAGCCAACGGTCCGGTCGTATCCCATAGCTTGACACGGCCATTGAGGTAGACGTAAAGACCGGCTTGACCTTTGATGACTTCTAGGACCTTCAGGCCGAAACTGCCGATCGCATCAAATTGCAGTCCCGGCAGTCGCTCACCAATCATGGCCCCAAATCGTCGCTGATCGCGATCACCAAGCAGCAACGTGGCACTATCTCCCAAAGCTTGGGGATTCGGTTCCAAAGGCAGCGAATTGCCTCCATCATCTTGCTGGAATAAACCCCAATCTGCCCCCCCCCAATACAGTCGGCCTTGGGCCGGAGCATATACCCATCCAGCCTGCGGCTGATGTTTTTGCAGCAGACCTACCATGATGGAGTAATG
>CAZFWL010000222.1:0-5626 GCA_964522775.1 uncultured Halomicronema sp. | reverse complement strand
GGTTGGGATGGCAACTTTGGCAGCCAGGGACAAGACCATGATGGCGACAGCGGTGCGGCTACCCGCACGATCGCGGTCAACGATATCGATGTTTTTGGTGGCCAAGACCTATTCACCACGATTTCGATCGCAGCTCTGGCCAGTGAGTCATCGTTCTTCAACTTTGAGACCGATGAGGGTGACGGCATCGAAATCTACGCCACCTTGGATGATGGCACTCGCAGCCTGATCGGCGCTTTTGTTCCGACGAACAATAGTGAAGATGGCAATGCCGGTGACCTGCAGCAAGATACGGACCTTGATGGTGTGGGCGATGGCACTGTCTTGACCTCGGATTTGCAAGACTTCAGTTTTGCGATCGCGGGCACGGGCTCGCTCCTCGATTTAGAGATTGAAGCCACCAGCACCGGCAGCTTTGAAAACTGGGCCTTGGATAACGTTCGCGTTCAGAGCGGTGGCATCCCCGCAGGTTCTGCAGAGCCGTCGGTTGGGGCAGCAATTTACGACATTCAAGGAGCCGGACATACTTCTGCCTTTGAAGGTCAAACAGTCCTGACCACAGGCATCGTCACCGCAGTCGCTGGGAATGGCTTTTATCTGCAGGATGCCATTGGCGATGGCAGCGATGCGACGTCCGATGCCATTTTTGTGTTTACGGGGAGTGCCCCTAGCGTTAACGTTGGCGACGAATTATCGGTCGAGGGCTTAGTCTCCGAGTTCTTCCCAGGAGGCTCTTCGACGGGAAATCTCTCCATTACCCAAATCACCAATCCCAATGTGGAGATGCTTTCTTCCGAGAATGCCCTGCCGGATGCTGTCATTTTGGGGGCAGCGGGTCGCGTGCCTCCGACCGACAGCATCGACGATGATGCCTTCACTGCGTTTGAACCCAGCACCGACGGCATTGACTTCTTTGAGTCTTTAGAAGGGATGCTGGTGACGGTAGATGATCCTTTAGCCGTCAGTGCGACGGATGATAACGGTGAAATCTTCACGGTTGTCGATAAAGGCGCTAGTGCCGATAGCTTGAGTGATCGCAACACCCTAAACATTGGGCCGGGAGACTTTAATCCTGAGAAGGTTCAAATCGACGTTAACAGCAGCTTACTGCCTGGTTTTGAGACTCCCATTGTGAACGCTGGCGCTGAACTAAGCGATGTCACTGGGGTAGTTTCCTACAGTTTTGGCAATTTTGAAGTACTGCCAACGGAAGAATTCTCCGTGGTGCAGGCCTCTGCCAATACGCCGGAAACTACAACACTGGCAGGCAGCGAGACAAAACTGACCGTTGCCAGCTACAACGTCTTAAACCTAGACCCGAACGATGGGGACGGGAATACCGATGTCGCCGATGGTCAGTTTGAGGCGATCGCTGAGCAAATCGTCACGAATCTCAAGACCCCGGACATCATTGGTTTACAAGAGATTCAGGACAACAGCGGTTCGGCCGATACGGACGAAGTTTCAGCAGCCATGACTCTGCAGATGTTGGTGGATGCGATCGTGGCTGCAGGTGGCCCCGAATATGAGTTCATCGACAACACTTTCATCGGTGACCAAACCAATGGTGGTGACCCTGCCGGGAACATTCGCACCGCTTACCTCTACAATCCCGACCGGGTTGGTTTAGTTGAAGGTTCCGTCCAGTCGATTCAGTCCGACGACCAGCAGACTAATCCAGACAACCCCTTCTTTGGTGGTCGTTTGCCCCTCGTGGCAACCTTCGAGTTCAACGGTGAAGAAGTCACGGTCGTCAACAACCACTTCTCTTCTAAGGGTGGCAGCGCTCCCATCTTTGGAGTAGAGCAGCCCTTTGAAGATCTACAAGAGGCGTTTGATGCGGATGGTACTCCGACCGTCAACGGTTCACTGGATGAGCGCTTGGCCCAATCTCGCGGGGTGCAAACCTTCGTAAATGGCATTTTGGACACTAATCCTGATGCCAATGTGGTGGTCTTGGGTGACCTGAACGAGTTTGAGTTTGTCTCACCTGTGAGTGAACTGGAAACCAATGCCGGACTCACCAACCTGACCAATACCCTGCCAGAAGATGAGCGTTACAGCTTTATCTTCCAGGGCAACTCACAATCCCTCGACCATATTTTGGTGAGCGACAGCCTGCTCAATAGTGCCGAGTTTGACACCGTACACGTCAATACCGAGTTCTCTGAGGTCACGGGCGTTGCCAGCGATCACGATCCTTTAATTGCCAGCTTGGAAATTCTCAACGCTGACGATGATGGCACTGGTGGCACTGGTGGCGATGACTCCGGTGATGATGACACCGATACTGATGATGGCAGTACTGGAGGCAATGATTCCGGCGATGGTGACACCGGCACTGACGATGGCGGTACCGACACAGGTAATGGAGGCAGCGACGCTGTTGTAGCTGAAATCCTCGACTTGACGGGCATTGATGGCAACGTCACTGCCAACGTTAGCCTCATGCGTGAAGCCGCGTTCGATAACCTGCTGCAGTTCTACGTGACTAATGCTCAAGGAGCTGTCGGTGGCATCAACCCCGGCGAAGCAGGCTATGAAGATGCTGTCCGGGACAACCTACTAGAGATGCCCCAGCTCTTTGTCGAAAATCTGAGCACAAAGGAAACTACCATCACTCTGGAAGGTGGTTTCTACTATGCTCCGGCGCTGTTGATTAAGGGCGATGCCCATAATCTAGCCACCATCGATGATGCGGCGTTGGGAATGACAATGATTCAGCGCGATGGTAACACTTGGTTCTTCGAAGATTGGATTGACGCTGATTTCAACGATTTGGAGTTTGCAATCAATTCAGTCGACGTGGTGGCTTAACGACCTCTATCAATGAGAGGAGAGCCGTAAACTTTCCTGATTCGAGACGCTGAAACAACGAGCCGAAGCCGAACTGACTCAGTTCAGCTTCGGCTCACTGATAGATAAAGACACTGCTCCATAAGTTGTCGCCTGGATGAAGTTGCTACAGATAGCGGTGGTTTCATTCAGGTCGCTGAGATCGAAACAATCACCGACTATACCAGCCAAATTGCCTTTGGCATGTTTGGCCCAAAAAATCATTGCTACAGCCAGCCATAACGAAAAGATTCCGTGTAAACACGTATTCTTTATAAAAAACTCATTTAATCTTTACAGAAGATATAGTGTGAATTACGCGTATCTATTAAGTTATTGATGATACTGCTCTCACGGTTTGGGCGCAGAGCAATCAGGACTGCTGAGATCGCCCTTCGCATCGCTGGAAGCAATATTCGGCAGTGGGTGCGATCGCTTACCGAGATCAGGTAACTCCCAAAAACTGATTATGTCAACGAGGAAGTTTCTCAATCAATTATGGTGACTATCCGTTCTCAGAGTTTTGAATCCGAGACTTCGGGTGACTTGTACACAAATGATGCGACTGACGGCAATCTGCTGCCCCTGGATGCCATCGTCGATATCGCGAATAACCCTGGGCAAGCGACGGTCGATGCCGCCAACTTGTCAGGTGCCCTGCTCGGCTTTGATGCTACTTGGCAGAATACGAGGAGCAGTACAGGACTCAGCGATGGCGATTTCGTTGGGGTGACAACTTTCACCGGAGAAGTCGGGAGCTTTACTGACGGTGTCCAGGGCTATCGAATCAGCGACCCCGATGGCAAGTACATTCTGACGTTCGACACAGTAGATGTCAGCGACTATAAAAACGTCTCCGTTTCCCTAGACTATTTTCTGTCGGACACGACATGGGAATCGAACGATGTAGTCACTATCAATGTGGTCACCGATGCAGGCTCCTTTACGATTCTCGACAGTACTGGTTTAGATATTGACGATCTGAATATCGAAGGGACTTTTGTCACTGGTACGCAGACTATCCCTGAAACGGCCACGACAGCGCAACTTGTTGTGACGCTGGACAGCAATACAGGTGCTGAAAATCTCTACGTAGACAATATTTTGTTTGAGGGAGAAGCTACAGTTCCTGAGCCCCAGTTGGTTATCTCAGAAATCATGTATGCCCCAGCCAGCAATGAAGATGCCTGGGAGTGGGTGGAGGTCTTTAACGGGAGTGATGAAACAGTTGACCTCTCCGGCTATGTGCTAGATGACAATGACGGCGCTACCGTTTCTAGCGTCAATATTGCCAGTGGCACCATTGGCGCCGGTGAAACTGCCATCCTCTACAACGCGGATGATCTAACCGCCGCAGACTTCACAGCGGCTTGGGGAGAAGACATCAACCTGGTCGCAGTGACAGATTGGAGTCAATTAGGGCTGGATAATACTGGTGATACCGTCGGGCTCTGGAGCAGCTTTACGGCTTATCAGGGCAATAATGAAACCCAAACTAATGCGCTGGTTTCCGTGACCTATGACGGCAGCCTGGGCGACGGGACAGGCTCGATTTACCTGACAGATTTAACTGATCCGGACAGCTTTGCATTGAGCACTGAGGATGCCAATACTCCTGCTGGCGGTGCAGTCTATGTCAGTGCCGCAGCGGCTGGCAATTCAGGGATGGACATCGGCTCCCCAGGTGGCACGTTGGATGAGGATTCTGGCGACAATGGTTCGGGGGATGGCGGTTCCGGCGGCGGTGGTTCGGAAGGCGGCGGCTCTGGCAATGAAAATGTTGTTGCTGAAATCCTTGACTTAACGGGCATTGATGGCAACGTCACCGCCAACGTCAGCCTCATGCGTGAAGCCGCCTTCGACAACTTGCTGCAGTTTTATATCACTGACGCCAACGGTGCGGTAGACGGTATCAACCCCGGTGAAGCGGGTTACGAAGATGCCGTGCGGCAAAATCTCTTGGCTATGCCGCAACTTTTTGTAGAGAACCAGATGACCCAAGAAACCACCATTACGCTGGAGGGCGGTTTTTACTATGCGCCGGCACTGGTGATCGATGGTGACCTGCAGAACTTGGGAACTATTGGCGATGCTGCCATGGGCATGACCATGATCCAGCGCAGCGGAGATGTGTGGATGTTCGAAGACTGGGTTGATGCCGACTTCAACGACCTCAAATTTACGATTGATTCAGTCGCAGTCACCCCGATCGCGAGCTAATTAGTATCCCAACGCTTTTACCTTCAGCCACTTGGCAAACTTCAGAGGGCTTGTCATAACCTTGCCTTTCCTATCGTTTTGCTGAGGGGAGTTAACGAACTGAGCTACGGTATTCACGGCAGACAACATCTAATTGCGGTATGGACAGAGTTCACTTAACCGTCCAGGGCACTGTGCAAGGTGTGGGCTTTCGCTATCACACCCAAAATGAAGCCGTGCGGTTGGGCGTGACTGGCTATGTCAAAAACTTGCCGGACGGCACCGTCGAAATTGTGGCGGAAGGGCCGTCTCCGGCGGTGACTGAGTTTCTGGACTGGGCGAAGCAGGGACCGCCCGCGGCGCACGTTAAACAGGTGGATATTACCTACGGCAGCGCTAATGGGGAATTTGGCAGCTTCACGATCGCGCGATAAGTGTGGGGAGTTTGAGGGGCGTTGGGTCACTGGGTACAGCGATCAGGTAGTTGGACCAGAGACCTGCATGGGCACAGCCTCAATCGACACATTTTCCCAGCGTTTACAACAGGCACCTTGCCTGCGGGCGAAGTCAGCAAGACACAATTAGAATGCAC
>CAZFWL010000221.1:0-5632 GCA_964522775.1 uncultured Halomicronema sp. | reverse complement strand
ACAAGGTGCAGATGCACATTGCGAACCGCATCAGCATGGGCATTGAAGTGCTGCCGCCAAATATTAACGAGTCGCGGGTGGACTTTACCCCGAGAGGGCAGCAGATTTTGTTTGGGCTATCGGCAGTGCGCAACTTGGGGCAGGGGGCCATTGAGTGCCTTTTGGAGAGCCGCGATGGAGACGGGCCATTCAAGTCGTTGCCGGAGCTGTGCGATCGCGTGCCGTCAACCGACGGGCATTGGAAGCGCTGATCCTCAGTGGAGCGTTTGACCCGATTGACCCGAACCGCAACCAGCTCATGCACGATTTGGAATTGGTGCTGGAGTGGGCGCAAAGTCGGGCCAAGGATCGAGAAATTGGTCAGGGCAATCTGCTGGATATGCTGGGCGGCGGTACCGATACGTCTGGTGAGGTTGCTCCAATGGCTGGCTTTGAAAGCGCCCCGAAAGCGCCGCCGGTGGCAGACTTTGAGCCGCAAGATAAACTCAAGCAGGAAAAGGAACTGCTAGGTTTCTATATTTCCGACCATCCGCTGAAATCGGTGCAGAAGTCAGCTCGCATCCTAGCGCCGGTGAACTTAGGTGAGTTGGAAGGCTTGCCAGAAAATATAACGCTGAGCGCGATCGCGATGCTGGCCAACGTGAAGCCTATCATCACGAAAAAGGGCGATCGCATGGCGATTGTGCTGCTGGAAGACCTTTCAGGCAGCGTCGAGGGAGTTGTGTTCCCTCGGTCCTACGAGCGGATCGGTCAGCATATTCAACCGGATGCGCGGTTGATGGTGTGGGGCAAGTGCGATCGCCGGGACGATCAGATTCAGTTCATCGTTGATGATGCGGAGCCAATTGAAGACGTACAAATGGTGATGGTGGATTTAGACCCCAACATAGCTGCCGATATTGAGCAACAGCATCGCTTGCGCAACGTGATTCGCAGCAATCAGGGGGATGATCCCAAATATGCGCGGGTACCGGTGATTGCCGTGATTGGCAAAGCTGACGATCGGCAAGTGGTGCGACTAGGCGCCCAGTTTCGGGTGAAGGATGCTGAAGTTGCGATCGCGGCACTGGCCCGAGCCGACTTCAAAGCGCATACCAGTCCTTTAATTAGCGCTTAGTCTGCAGACTAAGCGAACAATTCAAACAGCTCAGCTGGCTTGGCGACTAAGCTCGACAACTAAAAGGTTTTGAACACAATTTGGGAACCTCATACTTACGCCTATCGGTCACTTCAATCACCTGCCAGAATTTTTATAGCCCCCTTTGATCAGGCGGCGGCAAAAGCGGGGGCTCAAGACTGGTCTGAGATGCGTTAACGGGATCCAAGACTTGACTCAAATAACGATTAAAAAAGCTCCAGGTTCATCAAGAACCTAGAGCTGAGTTGAACTATCCGATTCAGGCGTTAATCAGACGACTTAAACCCGGCGACCAGGCAACACCATATTCAGTACTAGCGCTGTCAGCCCCCCCGTGCTGATACCGGATGAGAAAATGCTTTTTATCAAAGATGGCATTTGCTCCAAAATGTCAGGTACGACGCTCACTCCCAGACCTAAGCCTAGAGAAGTTGCCAAAATGATCGAGGCTCGTTTGTCCAGGTTGACCGAAGACAGAATCTTGACCCCAGCAACCGCTACCGAGCCAAACATAATGATGGTGGCACCTCCTAAAACAGGCTGTGGAATCGTTTGGAACACTCCAGCCACAATCGGGACAAGGCCCAAGATGACGAAAATGCCCGCGATGAAGAAACCCACGTACCGGCTACCGACCCCAGTCAATTGAATCACGCCGTTATTTTGGCTGAATGTCGTGTTGGGAAAGGTATTGAATACTGCCGCGATCGCTGAATTCACACCGTCGCCCAAAACACCGCCTTTGATGCGTTTCATGTATTTCGGGCCGGTGATTGGCTGCCCCGTCAAGAGAGAAGTAGCCGTTAAGTCACCGGTGGATTCAATCGCGGTGATCAAATACAGAAAGATGAATGGAATGAAGGCCGCAAAACTGAATCCAAATCCGTACTTGAAGGGGATAGGAATGTTCACCCCGCCTAGATTAGCGAGATTGCTGAAATCCACCAATCCCATGGGAATTGCCACGATATAACCCACGAGTAGGGCGATCGCCACTGACGACATCCGTAAGAAAGCATTGCCGACATTATTCAAAATGACGATGATTCCCAGCACTAGCAGCGATAGCATCAGATACGACGGACTCCCAAAGGTGCCGGCTCCGCGGGCAGCAAACCCCCCTCCCATACTGGTAAGACCCACATTAATTAGGGTTAGGCCAATCAAGGTCACCACGATTCCAGTCACCAGCGGCGTGATGATTTTGCTGGCGTACTGAAGAAAGCGGCTGAGAATCATCTCTATAAAGGAGCCGAAAAAGCACAACGTGAAAATCATTCCCAGCGCTGCTTGAGGGGTGCCGCCGGCCCCAGTTACGGCAGCTCCTGCCGCAATCACTGGCCCAATGAACGCAAAACTCGTGCCCTGGATACTGAGCAAGCCTGAGCCGATAGGGCCAATCTTTTTAGCCTGAATAAATGTCGCAATACCAGAGACAAATAGCGACATACTAACGAGATACGCACTATCAGTTGGCTCTAGCCCTAGAGCGCCAGAGATGATCAGAGAGGGCGTAATGATACCGACAAAACAGGCAAAAACGTGCTGTACCGCAGCGAATAGGGTTTCTCTGAGGGGAGGACGATCCTCCAATCCATAAATCAAATCAACTCCAGCGGAAGGTGCTTCCGCTAGAGCTTCCTCTTCGGACAGCATTATCTCGTCTGGCGCGGCTTCGGGATTAGTCATAGCGGAGCTTTTCCAAAATCAAAACGTGAAATACGTAAACAAAAACACAAATCCGTTGCGGATAAAATCTTTAACAACATCAAGGTAAAAAAGCCCTTGAAAGCTTTCTTAGCTAAAGCGCCCAAGATTGTATGCAACCTAAAATAAAGGTCCTAATGAATCGGTAGTTAACGTTACATATTCCTGCTTTATTGCCTAGAAGTTTAGAGGCTTACTGCTGTAGCCAGACTGCTGAAACCTCAGCCAAGCGGGCAATCTCAGCTAGTGAAATTTTCTCCAGTAAGCGTTCGTCAGTCAAATGCTCAGCGAGCTTATCAAGAGTCTTGTTTTGCAGGTCACGAACAAACTGACATCTACAGTCCTTGCACTTGGGATGCTGCCTACCGTTATGGATACTGCCATTTCTTGACCAAGTTAGAGGAATGACACGTTGGATTCGCTGGCAATGGAGAGGACAGGTTCACAAAATTTTGCCATCGCTGCATCAGCTCTTTGTGGAAAATTCAGCGACCGATCCTTTCCCGTTAGGGACTACCCTAATCCAGAACTCACGTTGGCGTAAGTTGGGCATGACCGCGGATTCAGTTACACATCCAGAGACCAGATTTCAAGCGCCAACTTGAGTATTCTGTAATCCAGCAGAGCTCCTCTGCCCTTAAGCTTTAAGGGCAGAAATCGTACATTCATTTGAGGCCTTAGCGTGAAAAAACTGGAACAAAAGCATCCAGACAGCCATGCTTTTTACAGCAGTTTAGTGGTTGAGCATATTGTTCCTAATTCAGCTCTTGCCGCATTTGATCGCTGGCAGTGTGAGTCACATCGATTGGCTAGCTTGCAACCTGGTTTCATTCGGTTAGATCAATGCCCTTCACTGGCTTGTGAAAATGATGTAGTCAAGCGATACACCATCGTTCACTTCGACTCTCCCGAACATCTGCACGATTGGGTCGAATCTAAAGAGCGAAAACGTCTAACAGAGCAAGGACAAAAGATATTTAACGCCTATCGGTTTAAGTCTTTCACGACTGGCTTAGAAGGCTGGTTTTCGCAACGGACCTCTCATAGTGAACAGAGTCGTCTCGGCCCACCTGTATGGAAACAGATTTTATCGGTAGTGCTGGGGTTGTATCCCTTAATCATGCTGAGGTTGGCATTTTTTCCAGAAACTTTCTTAAGTCACTGGTCTACTGCAGCAGTAACACTTTTTACCACCCTTTTAACATCCTCGTTGCTGTCGGTAGGCGTGATGCCGTTAATTACCCGCATGATGAACTTCTGGCTGTATCCAGCCTATCGACAATTAACCTACAAGACAGACTTCATTGGCTTGGGAATCATCGGTGCCGGATTACTCACCATGATGCTGCTATTTCAGCAGGTTTGACATGTTTGATGAATTTATTCGCCAGCACGATAGATGCTTAAGCAGTCAAGGTGTTGGGGATGATGTCATCGGCGACACCCTGACTGCTTAGTCATACGGTTTTAGCTTTGAAACGCCATGGAAACCTGACTATCGAAAGTTAGACATTGCCGAGCGGGACTCTACTCCCACTCCCATCTGCGGCGTTCCAAAATTCAACGGGTCTTAGAAGAACAGTTGAGTCTGCAGGTTTAGAAAGTAGAGGTTGCCGTTTGCGTCAAAGTTATTGGCGTTGGTTACCCAATAAAACGACGGCATGATGGCGATGTTAGAAGACAGGGGATAGCGATAGGACACCTCTAGCTCTTGCTGGGTACCACCATCGCCGCCGCCAGCCACCAAAAACTCTCGACCATCCAAAATATCAAAGGGAATCACATAGGAGATGGTCCCTAGTGCTCCTTCTTTGAATAGATCGGGGAAGGCCAAACCAAATTGGAAAGATTGGGCATCGACTGAGCCGACGTTATCGTCATCGTCAATGAGATTAGTGCTGCCATAGCTATAGCGCCCAAATAGCCCCAACCAGTCCAATGCAGCCCAGTCAAAGTTGACTAAGAAGGTGTCAGCCGTTGCCGCATCAAGGGCACCGCCAAAGCCGTCATCAGCCAAGCCATAGAGGGGCTCACTCACTGCGCCCCCAATTTGCCCAGCACCATTGGGCACTAGGCGCGATCGCGTATACAGCAGCCTCAGATTCACATTATCCACGGGTTTTAGCCCTAGCTGCGTGGTCAGGGTGTGCGCCCCGCCAAACAGTCCTCGGGACGGATCCGGAACTGCACTCGTGTTGAGGAATTCAGTATTTTCTGCCAGCCAGCCAACACGGAGATCCGCCCAATCGGCGATGTCCCAAACCATGATGGCGCCAGTACCGCGATCGACAGCATTAACCTGGGTACCGCCGCTAGAGTTGAAACTGTTGGCCCCGGTGAGGAAAAAGGTGTAGCGGTTGTTGTCAAAGAAGCGATACCAGTTAATCCGAGGCCCTATTTCTAGGGAGAACTTGTCACTGATGGGGAAGCCGTAGCTGAGTTCCCGAATATAAGCGTCATTGATGCTGCCGCCCGGAGCCCCTGTTTGCAGGGGGAACGGTGTCCCGAAGGTATTAAATAAACCGGCTGAAGTGTAAATGTTAGAGCCTGAGTTGCCATCGCCAGCAACGAACTGCAAGGTGAGCTTGTCCGACCCAGTGAATGAACTATCGAAGTTAATCCATGTCAGGTAACTAAAGGTGACTTCAGGATTGGTGTCGATGGTTTGAACAATCGGATCGCCTTGGGCATCACGTCCGCCGACAAAGGCATTGCCCGCAAAGGTGCGCTCGGTCAAAATGGGACTATCCCTAAAGCCGCTGTTGATGTGGGTAAAGACGTTCCCCC
>CAZFWL010000220.1:0-5663 GCA_964522775.1 uncultured Halomicronema sp. | reverse complement strand
AGCATTCCCAACCCAAACTTCACCGCACCGCTGCCAGCCCAACAGCCTTTACCACAGCCTGGGGTCGATCCGGTTGTCGATAGCTTACTCGGTCGCCCCCAAGAACCTGACTTCGACACCTATCGGCTGGGACCTGGTGATGCTTTCTTTGTGAATGTCCGGCAGTTTCCTGATTTGAGCTTCCAAGCCACACTCGATATCCAAGGCAACGTCATTGTGCCTCTTCAGGGCGTGGTTTCATTTAACGGCCTTACCTTAAACCAGTCAGATGCGTTAATTACAGGCATCTTCAACCAGTATGTTGTTGAACCAGACGTCAGCCTGACCTTAATTGCTCAGCGCGGCGTTGAAGTCACAATTTTGGGCGAAGTTGTGCGCCCAGGCTACTACCCATTGGGCGCACCCCAAATTTCTTCAGCACTCCTGACCGCCGGCGGAACAACAAACACCGCAGACTTGCGTGCGGTTATTGTTCAGCGTCGATTGCCCGATGGTCAGTTGCTAGAACGCAATATTGACCTGTTTACACCGCTTAAGGACGGGGATGCCTTACCTGATATAGCCCTGCAAGATGGCGATGTTATCTTGGTCGAGCGTCTTGATCCTGCGGCCTTAGATGAATACGATCAAGCCTTAGTATCTCGCTCTACTTTAGCGACACCGACGATCACAGTTAGGCTCTTAAATTATGGACCTGCAGGGGGAGTCCTTTCCGCAGTTGACTTACCCAATGGGAGTCGGTTTGCCGATGCGCTGATACGCACTGGAGTTAATGCCGATGCCTCCAACCTGAATGAAATCGCTTTAGTCCGGTTTGACGAAACAGCTGGACAAGCAGTCACAACTCTGATCAACGGTAACGATGCCTTTCGAGGCATTCCTACCGAAAATCCCCCTTTGCAACAAAATGACGTTATTATCGTCAACCGCTCATTACTCGCAAGGGTATCGTATGCTCTAAATACTTTTACACAACCCTTTAGAGACGTTCTTGGATTTTTACTCTTTTTTGATTCTTTATCCGACTCAGCCACGAATCTTTTTCAACCCTAGACGTCCTTCAAACGTAAGGAATTTTTTCTCACATCACTTGCGACACATTATTGCTCTCTTAAATTTATTGGTTGCCTGCTGCCATGGTCATGCCCCTGCTCAAAAAATATGGCTTAGCCCTCAAGCGCTATAAATGGATTCCCATTGCCACATTTTTAGGCGGCCTTGGGCTATCGGCAATCGTAGCTATTCAGCCGCCCCCAGAAGAGGAATACCGGACCACTGGCGTGCTTGTACAAAATTCTCCAGTGGTTTCTTTCACTGCAACTGGGGTAGAGCTACAGCAACAGGGGCAAGGCATCATTACGGAAGACTTTTTGCTGGCGGATATCCTCCTCACCCGTGTAGCAGAACAGTTGAACAATGGAGGCCTCGAGATTTCTCCTCGGGACATTCGCAATCGCACCAACATCAAAATCAACACTGGCGGCGGCGAGGAAGGTGGCAATATCTTACAAAGCGTAAATGTCACCTACCAATCCACTAATCCCGAAGAAGCAGAAGCCGTTTTATCGGTTTTGTTTCAAGGCATGGTGGAACTTAGCCGCGTCACGAACCGAGCCCGACTAGGAACAATTATTGGTGCTTTGGAGGAACGTTTACCTGGGATTGAGGCAGATTTACGGGAAGCCGAGCAAACATTAGAGGCTTATGATCGTATAGAAGGGCCAGCAATTCAGGCGGCACTAGACGGGAGCTTGCTGGGAGAGATTTCATCGAGTCAAAATCAGCGACGGCAGAACCTCATCACGCTCGCTGGTATTGACGCTCAAATGCAGAGCCTACAAAACCAGCTAGGGCTCTCTCCAGAAGCCGCCTATGCTTCGTCGGCCTTGAGTGCTGATCCGATTATTCAGAATTTGCGGGCTCAGATTTATCAAGCTGAATCGCAACTAGCCACTCTTTCTCAAACTTTGAGAGAAGCACACCCCACTGTCGTCGAGTTACGAACCAGCCTCAACACATATAACCAGCTTTTAGAAGAACGAGCTACCGAAGTCCTCAGTGGCGGTGGACGCACACCGGCCATTCCTGGAGCAGATGTGATTCGCCGCAACAGTAATCTAGATCCAGCAAGGGCTGAACTTGCGAACCAGCTGGTGGGACTACAAACTCAACGTGATGCATTGATCACTCAACAGCAAATCCTCGCACAGTCAGAGCAACAGTTACGCGAAGCCTATACCCGCTTACCAAATAAGCAATTGGAACGCGATCGCCTCGCTCAGCAAGTCGCTCTCAAAAAAGCATTGTATGACCAAGTGCAGGCCAAACGCATCGATGCCCAAGCAGCCGAGGCTGAAACTGTCAGTAGCCTGTCAGTGGCCAGCCCACCATCCACAGAAGCCATTCCAGTCGAGGCGATGTCGCCAATTCTAGTGCTTGTTTTGGGTGGCGCTGTCGGGCTTGGACTCGGCGGTGGCTTGGTCTTCCTGCTGGATATGCTGGATCCCAAAATCCGTATTTTCGAAGATCTCGACAAACTCTACAAAGATCAAGAAATTCCACTGCTGGGGGTAGTGCCCGAGTTAAAGCCTGACCTGGGTGAATCACTTCTGATCACTGACATCAATCATCCCTGCGCGGAAATTTATGAGCGGCTGCGCAGCAATTTACAACTCTCTGGTGCGGAAATTAATGACGGTCGGATACCCACCACGGTGCTAGTCACTAGTCCAGTTTTTCATGAAGGGAAAACCACCACGGCTTTCAACTTAGGAATTGCTGCCGCTCGCACAGGTCGTCGCACATTAATCATCGAGATGGATTTTAGGAATCCACCTCAGTCTTTACGGTTCGGTATTCAGCCAGACGAACAGGCTCTGACGGAACCTTTGCAGTATTATAGTGGTCGCCTTTCTGACCCAATCAGGATGGTGCCGGGAGTCGCCAATTTATCGATCGCGCCTGGAGTCGGGCCGCAGCGGAGTCCTGCAGCAATTTTGGACTCTGGAGAGATGCGACGGTTTTTGAAAGATGCGCAAGCTCGTTTTGATTTCGTTATTTTAGATGCGCCCCATTTCACAAGCAGCAATGATGTGGTGCTTCTGGAACCCAAAACGGATGGTCTAATCCTCGTCACTCGCCCTGGAGTAACGAAGAAGCCCATTATTAAAGAACTCCTGGAGCAGCTAGAAGAGAAAGAAGATATTCGCGTTTTAGGCGGCGTCATCAACGCAGCGGATATTCCAATTAAGGCGGCGCAAATGCGTAACGATACCTTAGTCACTGAAGAGGACGAAGATATCGAAGTCAACGAAGCCACCCCACCAACGGAAGAAAAAGCACCTTCACGTCGTCGTACCCCGGTCGAATTCTAATTACATACAGCCCTGGAGAGAACGATTCTCGTGACTTGAGCTTTAACGGATTATTGCTTCAACTCTGCTGTAATCATCAAAAAGCCGGGAGGTAGAAGCCCCCGGCAATATAGAAACGACTCGCCGCTAACGCTACAGAAGTGTCAGCAGGTAGATGAGCGCGAAGAGAATAATCCAGACGATATCAACAAAGTGCCAGTAAATTTCGGCCATTTCGACACCAGTATGATGCTCGGCACCGTAATGACCTTCGCGGCGAGATCGCCACAGCACGCCCAAGATCAGCAACAAGCCGATAAACACATGTAGGCCATGAAAGCCTGTTAGCAAATAAAAGCAGTTGCTAAACAGGTTTGTCGTGAGGCCGTAGCCCAGCGTGAGATATTCATAGACTTGGCCTACGAGGAAAATTGCCCCCATCGCCGCTGTCACAAAATACCACTTGCGCAAGCCTTTTACGTCACCCTCTTTCACTGCCGTATCACCAAAGTGAATCACAAAGCTGCTGGCAACCAGAATAACGGTGTTGATAGCGGGAAGCAGGAGCTCAACTTCGGTTTCTTCTGGGGGCCAAGCGGCGGCCTCAGCCCGAAATACGAGGAACAGGACAAAAAAGCCCGCGAACATCAGAAATTCCGAGCAGAGAAAGGTGATTAACCCTAGGACGCGGAAATCATGATGTTCTGAAGGTTGGAACTCCGTCGTAGCGGTATCTGGAGTGGAATCAATTGCGCCTTGCATAGTTCAAAAACCGATGAGGAATTGCAGAAAAAGTGTGCGATTACCGTCCGTAGAAAAGAGAGCTGACTCAGGTAATCCCGACTCAGCTCTCATCCCAATCACGATGATGAAACTTCCGCCGGATCGTGGCCATATTCATAAGGCCCTTCCGTCACAACGGGTAACACGTTCCAGTTTTCAATGATGGGGGGTGACGCCGTGGTCCATTCCAGCGTCTTTGCATTCCAGGGATTACCAGAGGCTTTAGGGCCGTTACGCCAGCTCCAAATCGCATTGATGATGAACGGTAGCACCGAAATGCCCAGCAAAAATGCGCCGACGGTGCAAATGATGTTGATGTACTGAAACTGTGGATCATACATTGCCACTCGACGCGGCATCCCTTTCAGGCCCAGTTCATGCATCGGTAAAAACGTCAGGTTAGTACCGATAAACGTCAACACAAAGTGCAGCTTGCCCAAGGGCTCATTCATCATGCGGCCCGTGATTTTTGGGAACCAGTGATAAAGACCCGCATAGAGGCCAAACACCGACCCACCGAACAGCACATAGTGGAAGTGGGCGACAACGTAGTAAGTGTCGTGAACATGAATGTCCACGGGGGCCGTTCCCAACGTCACACCGCTCAATCCGCCCAGCACAAACATTGCGAGCAGACCGATCGCAAACAACATGGCACTGTTCAGACGAATCTTGCCGCCCCACAGCGTCGCGACCCAACTAAAGATTTTCACCCCAGTAGGAACCGCCACAATCAGAGTGGAGACCGTGAAGAACATCCGCATCCAAGGAGGAGTACCGCTGGTGAACATGTGGTGTACCCACACAAAAAGACCCACTAGGCAAATAGCGAGGGATGAGTAGGCGATCGCTTTATAACCAAAAATTGGTTTCCGTGCATGAATCGGAATAACCTCTGACATGATGCCGAAAATCGGCAAAATCATGAGGTATACCGCCGGATGGGAGTAGAACCAGAACAAATGCTGGTACATCACGACATCCCCACCCTTGGCGGGGTCAAAAAAGGCGGTGCCAAAGTTGATGTCAAACAGCAGCAAAGTTAAGCCAGCAGCCAGGACTGGAGTCGAGAACAGCGCCAAAATGGAAGTTGCCATCATTGCCCAGCAAAACAGCGGCAGCTGATCCCACTTCAAGCTGGGAACGCGCATCTTCCAAATAGTGACGATGAAATTCACCGCTCCCATAATGGACGAGGTACCGACCAAAACAATGGCCAAAATCCACATGGACTGAGCCGTATTGGCAGTAATGCGACTTAATGGCGGATACGACGTCCACCCTGCTTGCGCGCCGCCAAAGAAGAGGCTAGCAACAATCATGATGCCCGCCGGAACGGTGATCCAAAAAGCGAGGGCGTTGAGTTTCGGGAACGCCATATCTCGCGCACCGATCATCAGCGGCACAAGATAGTTGCCAAAGCCGCCGATCGCCGCTGGCACAATCCAGAAAAAGATCATGATTGTGCCATGGTTGGTCAACATAGCGTTGTAAAAATTGGGATCGACCAGGTCAGCATCAGGTGTT
>CAZFWL010000219.1:1052-5666 GCA_964522775.1 uncultured Halomicronema sp. | reverse complement strand
AATCGGGGTGATAAATAACGGGTAGCTGAGGCAAGAGACAGTCGCGGCATAAATGTGGGCAATGCCTTTTAATCTTTGCGCAAGATTCCCAAACTAGCGAGCTACTGCGGGGAGCGATCGCGGCCAACTTCTCGTGATCTTCGCCGCTCTTTACTACACATAGCCCTTTGCACCTTGGCAGAAAATAGCCAGATTTAGTAACAACCTGCCAAGTCTGTAAGTTTCCGGAATCAACTGTGAAATTTACTGCCAGAGAATTTTCAGTAGCGATCGATGGTTGCTCTGTGGTCAACTCTGGCAGCCCGCGATCGCGGCTAGTCAATACAGTTCATAAGGAATTGACCATGACTTTTAGCGCTGTTAAAGCCCCCGGAAGCATTGCTAATCAAACCATTTTTGGTACGAATCTTGACGATGTTTTGGATGGTGGACTGGGAGACGACGTCATTTTTGGTCTCGCTGGTGACGACTCCCTCGATGGCGAAGAAGATAACGATGATTTGCACGGTGGCGACGGCGAAGATACTTTGTTCGGCGGTGCAGGTAACGACACGCTACGCGGCAACCGAGGGAACGATCTGCTGTTTGGTGAAGGTGACAATGATGTGCTGAGAGGTGGTCACGGTAACGATACTTTGTTCGGTGGCGCTGGGAATGACACTCTATTTGGCGGCGCCGGTAATGACAGCCTTAACGGTGGTGACTTAGACGATATTCTCAACGGCGGCAACGGTATCGACATCCTGAGTGGTGGCTTTGGCAACGACATCTTGGATGGTGGTAACGGTATCGATGAACTGGCGGGCGGAGTTGGCAATGATATTTACATCATCAATGCCAATGCGATCGATACCGTGGTTGAAGCCGTGAGTGGAGGCATCGATACTGTCCACGCCTTTTTAGGGGATTTCAGCCTCTCAACTGCTGGGTTTGAAAATGTTGAAAATCTCGAACTGAAGGACGTTGCCGGCTACGTGGGTAGAGGCAATCTGCTCAGCAATACCATTCTGGGCAATGAGCAGGACAATATTCTGAGCGGGCACAGCAGTTCGATGTCAAACAGCTACGACGCTAACCTTTGGGATGGCGATGACACACTGCAAGGCTTTCAAGGCCAAGATGTGCTGCTGGGTGGTACCGGTAATGATGAACTGCTGGGTGGTAATGATGAAGACCTGTTGATTGGTCATGAGGGGAACGACACCCTAATCGGCGGTGCGGGCCAAGACTTTTTGTTTGGCTATGAAGGGAATGATCATTATGTCTACACCAACGTCAACCAAAGTCGTCCCGGAGCTGGAAACCAAGATCAGATTGGTCTTGTGACGACCACTACCTATACCCACCCGACCGGCTCAGTCAGGGTAGTTGTAGATCCCATCTACGATCAATACGTTCGGGCCGATGCTTTTCAGTCCCGTCAGGCTGCCAATGACGGCGACAAAATTGATCTATCTGCCATTGATGCAAACTCGAATGCTGCTGGCAATCAGGCCTTTCGGTTTATCGGGAGCGGCGCCTTCACTGGAGCCGAACTTGGGGAAGTGCGCGTCTACCAAGTGGGTTCAGGCACCTTTTGGACTCAGTCGGTGGTTGAGGTTAACCTTGGGGGCACAGCAGCTGACACGACGCCTGACATGGTCATCAATGTCCATACGGCGAACTTCTCGCCCCTGGCTGTTAACGACTTTATCGGCGTGTTTTAAGCCGCTTGCTAAGTGCAGATTGTGAGCGATTATGCTCTATCAAGATGGCCGAGTGGGATTCATCCTACCTGGCCATTCTTATCTGAAGATTGCCAAACACCGAGGACCATCTGAAACTCAGACCGAGTCAAAGCTTAGCTATTTTGCTTGTACTAAATAGCCGCAGCGGTGCTCACCCTGTACAAGCCAGTGAGTACGCTGCACAGAGCAGTCGGGCAAGGCCATCTGAAACATTTCCAGTTCATGACCGCAGACGCTCGGGAAGGTTTCTGCGATGTGGGAAATCGCGCAGTTGTATTCCGTAATCATGTAGCAAGGGCCGTCAACGCAGCGATCGCTATCGGACTCCACTGTGTGCCATTCCGCCATGTAGCCTTCGCGCTTACGCAGCTTCACCAAGTGAGCCACGCGTTCTTCGATGGGGCCGTTCCCTACTTGTGCTCGATAATCTTCAGCCTTCCGTTCCCACTGCTTTTGCAAGATGGTGTGAACTTGATCTTTGCCAACGGTGTCGGCCAGCGTATCCAAGAGCGAAATGGCAAAGGTGTCGTATTGGGCGGGGAAGCGATCGCGCCCTTTGCGACTGAGTTGATAAATATAGTTGGGCCGTCCCATCCCCTCTTGCAGGGTGCGATGCTCAATGAGATCTTCCGCCGTCAAATCTTTTAGATGGCGTCGAATCGCTTGGGGGCTGACCTTCAGAGATTCTGCCAGCGTTTGCGCGCTTGCTTCCCCTTCCTTGAGCAAATATTGCAAAATATCGTCTTTTTTGGTCGAGACTGGTTGGGGAGACGTCATGGGCTTAAAACCGTTTCAACGCTGACAGACGGACAATCTTGAAGACTGGGTGAGGCCAGACTGGATGAAGGAAGATCAACCGCAAACGGGTGTTTATCATCCCTGCCTAGACACACCGAGTTAAGAATCACACTCAGCATGGCAGCTTGCCTGCTACTTTAGCAACATTTTAGTTGTTTTACTTTGACAACATTTGTGTTGCTAAAGTACCCTGAAATTAAATCGAGTAACTTACACAACTTTCAGGTTGTTTTAATTATAAGATTGAACAGTTGAGAAGCCACCCATTTAGAAGATCCGATGCAAGACACTAAAGCAACCACCCAAGCCACAGAGAAAAACCTGGAGCTGATGCGTAACTTTGCCCAGAGTTATGCCAAGCGGACAGGGACGTATTTTTGTGCGGATCTGGGGGTCACGTCAGTTGTGCTAGAGGGCCTGGCAAAGCATAAGGATGATCTGGGTGCGCCGCTCTGTCCCTGCCGTCATTACGAAGATAAAGAGGCAGAGGCTAAAGCTAGCTATTGGAACTGTCCTTGTGTGCCGATGCAAGAGCGTCACGAATGTCACTGCATGTTGTTCCTTACGGAAGACAATCCCTTTGCCGGTGACAAGCAAGAGATTTCGTTCGACGAAATTCGTTCTGAAACCAACAAGTACTAGTTTTGTTGGGGCGATCGCTGGGCCATCTGCCGCAGTCGCCCTCATCCGTTTTTCTAGCTCATCGTTGTAAACATCACCCTATTTCCGTTTATGACTACTTCCGTCCGGTCATTGGTTAGCGAACCTTATAAGTATGGCTTCACCACTGACATCGAAGCTGATACGATTCCGCGTGGCTTAAGCGAAGACACCGTCCGCCTGATTTCGGAAAAGAAAGGCGAACCGGCCTTTATGTTGGAATTTCGCCTGAAGGCCTACCGTAAGTGGCTGACCATGGCCGAGCCTGACTGGGCGAACGTGGGCTACCCCGCCATCAATTATCAGGACATCATTTACTATTCTGCTCCGAAGCAAGAAAAGAAAAAGCTCAACAGCTTGGACGAGGCCGATCCGGCTTTGTTAGAAACCTTTGAAAAGCTGGGCTTACCGCTCTCGGAACAGAAGCGCTTGGCGAACGTTGCTGTTGACGCAGTGTTTGACAGCGTTTCCATCGGTACTACTTATAAAGAGAAGCTGGCCGAAGATGGCGTTATCTTTTGTTCAATTTCGGAAGCGTTGGAGGAGCATCCGGAGTTGGTCGAAAAATACTTGGGCAGTGTCGTGCCCATCGGCGATAACTATTTTGCGGCACTGAACTCAGCAGTCTTTAGCGACGGCTCCTTTGTGTACATTCCCAAGAACACGAAGTGCCCCATGGATTTGTCCACTTACTTCCGCATTAACAATGGGGACTCGGGCCAGTTTGAGCGGACGCTGATTGTGGCGGAAGAGGGCAGCTCTGTCACCTATCTGGAAGGCTGCACCGCACCAATGTATGACAGCAACCAACTGCACGCAGCGGTTGTGGAACTGGTGGCCCTCGACGACGCGGAAATCAAGTATTCCACCGTCCAGAACTGGTTTGCGGGTGATAAGGACGGCAAAGGCGGTATCTATAACTTCGTGACCAAGCGAGGGATGTGCCACACCAACGCCAAGATTTCCTGGACCCAGGTGGAAACGGGTTCCGCGATCACCTGGAAATATCCCAGCTGCGTTCTGCTGGGTGACAACTCCGTCGGTGAGTTTTACTCAGTGGCGTTGACCAACAACATGCAGCAGGCTGACACCGGTACCAAGATGGTGCACGTGGGCAAAAACACCCGCAGCACGATTGTGTCGAAGGGGATTTCCGCTGGAAATTCCAAAAACAGCTATCGCGGTTTGGTGAAAATTGGGCCGAAAGCCGCTGGAGCACGTAACTATTCCCAATGTGACTCGATGCTGATTGGCGATACCTCTAACGCCAACACCTATCCCTACATCCAGGTGCAGAACAACACTGCTCAAGTAGAGCACGAAGCGTCTACTTCCAAGATTGGGGAAGACCAGCTGTTCTACTTTGCTCAGCGGGGAATTTCGCCAGAGGATGCGGTGTCGATGATCATCAGCGGGTTCTGTCGCGAAG
>CAZFWL010000219.1:0-1042 GCA_964522775.1 uncultured Halomicronema sp. | reverse complement strand
ACGAGTTGCCGATGGAGTTTGCGGCTGAGGCCGACAAGCTGATGGCTTTGAAGCTAGAGAACAGCGTGGGCTAAGACCATGATGGGTATCACCTACGCTGACATCGAGTTGATCCGTGCCGCCGACCTGATTTTGGTGCAGGAAGGCTATCTTACCGAGGATCAGATACGACGAGTGCAGGTGACGGCCCTGGTTGACAGTGGTTCTTCCATGTTGGCCATGCCGCGATCGCTGGCTCAACTACTCAATCTACGGAAGGTAGACGAGGTGCAGACGGAATTAGCTAACGGCGACATTATGAGGGCTGACGTGGCGGGACCCATTGAAGTCCGCTTCCAAAATCGGCGGGCAACGGTTGATGCAGTTGTGATTGAGGCCGAAACCGAAGTATTGCTAGGGGCTATCCCGATGCAGGGCATGGACGTGATGATTGACCCGAAACGAGAAAGACTCATCGTGAATCCAGACAGCCCTGATCAAGCGCGATTGTTGTTGAAATAAGCTTGCCTCAAGGCATTGACCATTATTAATTTGACGTAGTTAGGATTGCTAGACCCCGAACCATGATTAATGAGAACAGCGAAGTAATTTTGTCGGTGCGTGATTTGCGCGCTAGCGTGGACGGCACGGAAATTCTGAAGGGACTTAACTTTGAGGTTAAGGCGGGCGAGGTTCACGCCATCATGGGCTTGAACGGATCCGGCAAGAGTACTTTCTCGAAAGTGCTGGCAGGCCACCCTGACTACGAAATGACCGGCGGTGAGATTCACTTCAAGGGGGCCGACATCATGGATCTGGAGCCCCATGAACGGGCCACAGCAGGAATTTTCCTGGCTTTCCAGTATCCCCTGGAAATTCCCGGCGTCAGCAACCGCGACTTTTTGCGGGTGGCTTTCAACGCCCATCGCAAAGCCCAGGGCGAAGACGAAATGGATGTCTTTGACTTCGATGACCTGATTGAAGAAAAGCTGGAGGTCGTCAAAATGGATGCGGCCTTCCTCGATCGCAGCGTCAACGAAGGCTTTTCTGGTGGCGAGAAAAA
>CAZFWL010000218.1:0-5669 GCA_964522775.1 uncultured Halomicronema sp. | reverse complement strand
CTGTCTCGGTGGGCTCAGCCGTCAAATCTGAGGCCATATCGGTGGTGCGGTCACTGTCGTCATTAGCGACAGACTGCTGACGCTGTTGGCGCAAAGCTGCCAAAATCTGGCTGCGATCGCGCCCCCGCAGTTGAAACAAAATAAAGGGATCTTCGCGAAAGAAATCGCCCAGTTGGTAATAGACTGCCGCAATATGCTTGCAGGGATTCTTTGGATCTGGGCAATCGCATTTGGAATGCACTTCTGATAGCTGGAACGGAAAGAGACTCAAACCGTTGGCCGTAAAGACGCCCTCGATGTCGTTGGGCATTTCTCCCGCCAAAAGTTGCGCCGAGAACAGGGCATGTTCTGCCAGGCTGTCGATGACATAATTCCAATCTTCGTCCGTAAACGCATCCAGCCAGATTGACAATTTATAGGGATCATCGGCGGTGCCCTGTACCAGGGCAATCACCTTCGAGCCTTTATATTCAATATTTAGAATGTTGCCTTCGCGGGCGTACTTGCGCCCCCGCTCAAGCCGCTTTTTGAAGCGATAGTTGTTGAGCAAATCAACCCATCGCTGTACCCACCAAGCTTCTTGGTCGAGTTCGTAATTGGAGGGGATAGCAGGACTGCGAGTCATCGGCAATAGCAGGTAAGTCGAATGGTATGAGCCAGCGCACACTTCATAAGTGCCAGAGTCTGCCAATTATGAATCGGTGAATTGAGGGCTGAGACTCTTTTGAAGCGTGCTCAAACTAACTGGAGCCTGGCTTTGTAGCTGGGCGTTTTTATAACCTTACCTGACTCAGGTGACTGCGAGGATCCGTGGTGCGATCGCGCTGAATTTTTTCATAGAGCTCGCGTTCCTGATCACTCAAGGTTTTGGGGGGCGTGATGACGACGCGCACGAGCTGGTCACCTCGGGCCCCCTTGGGACTGGGCCAGCCCTTACCGCGTAGCCGCAGCGATTGTCCGGACTTGACTCCAGGCGGCAAATTCATGGTGACGCTACCATCGGGTGTTGGTACCTGAATCTTGCCACCCAAAACCGATTCATCGGGGGCGATCGGCACTTCGCACACTAATTTGTCGCCCTCAAATTGAAAAATGTGATGTGGCTGCAGATTGATAACCAGGTAAATGTCCCCCCGCTGATTGGAATACGGGTTCATTTGCCCCTTGCCCCGCAGTCGTACTTTGGTGCCTTGCTTGGCCCCAGCGGGGATCCGCACCTCGACTTCATCGTTGCCGATTTTGAGGCGTTTTTGAGTGCCGTGAAAAGCTTCACTGAGACTGAGTGAAATCGGCGCTTCTTGATCAAACGATCGCTGACTCGCTCCCCCTGGGGTGGCAAAACCATCAAATCCCCCTCGGGGTGGATTCCGATAGGAAGTGTAGCTGCCTGGGGAGCGCCCCTGCGCGGTGCTGTAGCCGCCTGGCCCGCTTCCAAAGCGGCCTAATAATTCGTTGATAAATTCGTCAAAGCTGCCGTAATTGCTAAAGTCAAAACCACCGAAATCCGCCGCATTGCCGCCATAGCTGCTAGCACTACCCGCTTGTTGCCAGTACCGGCCAAACTGATCGTATTTTTGGCGTTTGTCATTGTCTGACAACACTTCGTAGGCTTCACTGATCTCTTTGAACTTCGCCTCAGCGGCCTTATCGCCAGGGTTGACGTCAGGGTGATATTTCCGGGCCAGTTTACGAAAGGCTCGTTTGATGTCATCAGCACTGGCGGATTTGTTCACGCCAAGGGTCGAATAGTAATCCTTAAAGTCAGTGGCAGCCATCCAAACATCTCCTCATCACGGGCTGACAATTACTTAACCCGCTAAAAGTGTCTGCACCATCGGCAGCCTAGCGAGATTCATCAGCATTAACCAAATACATAGCTCGACGCTTGATTGTTCCCAGTCGAACGCTCAAGGATCAGAGAATTAGTGATAACTTAGTCAATTTTTTATTCTTGACTATAGGCTATCAAAGGAGTTTGGTCTGGGAGGTTCGGTTATCTCCCCGACTGGTTCAACGGCTATTGTCAGTCAGTAGATATGGCCTGACTAGGTTATGGGAGAAATCGATCTAGCGCGGCTTTCAACTCTTCAATTTCGGCTTCAATATTGCCCTCTTGGGAAGCGCGGGTGACGCATTCACTGAGGTGTTCATCCAAGATGATGCGGGACACGCGATCTAAGGCTCCCCGTACGGCCGCAATTTGCACCAACACGTCCGGGCACGGGCGGCTGTCTTGAATCATGGTCTTGATGCCGCGAATGTGCCCTTCAATGCGGGCAAACCGATTCAGAATGCGCTGTAATGACTCGGGATCATGGACATGGGCATGATGGCTGTCGTGGTTATGGGGAGCCGCCGCTGATGAGGATCGCGGCATGATTTCCTGTCTTGGGGCTCGGTCTTCTAATGAGCGGTCAGGTTTGGCGATCGCCATACAAATTCCTGCAGAAAAATGAGTGGAGCAGTCACATTACGGTGCTTCGAACCCAGTCAGCTGAGCGAGTTCTTCTAGCGAACGGGTGCCGGGGTACAGTTCACCCTCAATCTCCCAAGTCGGATAGCCCTGAATCTCCTTGGCTTGGCATAGTTCGGGCTGTGCGTCTTCGCCTTCTGGGTCGCATTCCACATAGGGCACCTGATCAACCGCGTCGCCAAACAAGGCTTTCTGATCTTCACAGTGAGGACACCAAAAGGCTCCGTACATGGCGGCATTTTGCTCGGTCAGATGATTGGCTAGGCGCGCTTCATAGGGGGCATCGGCGGTCAGCTCTGAGTTGGTGCTACCCGTGGTCTCAGCGGTCGGAGTACACCCGCTCAAAGCGAGACCTAAGATAGCTAGGCAACCCGTCAAAGACAGGAGTGCCGCACGATATTTCCCAATAGAACGATGGGCGTAGGTCATAACAACAATGCGCAAAAAATGAACGACGGTAAAAAGTGAAGTTAGGAATCTCTGGTTGACCGGGATACGAGGTGAGGTTGGACGACAGACAAGGCTTTTATTGGGTTGACCGATAGGCTTGTTATCGCCAGCTCAGGATTCGGCAATTTCGGTTTGGCAAGTCACCAGCGAGTTGACTATCGTAGCTAGTTACTATGAGACAAGACAGTCAACATACTAGCTTTCGCAGCGGGTTATGCGGCAAAGCTTTAGGCTTAATTCAACACCTTCGGAGAGAGTAATGGCAGTGATGGCTTGGTGGCATGCCTGGCAAAAACGACTGGTGCGGTTGATCGCGATCGCGTTAGTGGCTGGTTTAACCCTGGTGACGGGGCAGTCAGCTGCGGTCGCGCAGACGGCGGCTGAGGATATCGCTGCTGCGGTGCAACCCCGTAGCTTTGTGGCCATGGCTGTCGAGCAGGTCGGCGATGCGGTGGTGCGGATCGATACGGAAACCACTGTTGTACGCGAAACTCCAGATTTATTTTTTGATGACCCCTTCTTTCGCGGTTTTATGGGGCCGAATGGCTTTCCCCGCTATCCCCAGGAGGAGTTGCTGCGGGGCCAAGGCTCGGGCTTCATTATTTCGGCGGCGGGCGATATCTTGACGAATTCCCATGTGGTGGATGGGGCCGATCGGGTCACGGTGACCTTGAAAGATGGTCGTAGCTATGAAGGAGTGGTGGAAGGCCAGGATAGCGTGACTGATTTGGCCGTCGTCAAAATTGAGGCGGATGATGAGGTCCTACCGATCGCGGCCTTAGGTAACTCTGATGGTGTCAATGTCGGCGATTGGGCGATCGCGGTGGGTAATCCCCTCGGCCTCGACAATACTGTAACCTTGGGCATTGTCAGCACCCTCAAGCGCTCTAGTGCGTCGGTGGGTATTCCTGACAAGCGTCTCGACTTTATTCAAACCGATGCGGCGATTAATCCAGGGAACTCCGGTGGCCCCTTATTGAACCAGAGCGGCGAGGTGATCGGTATTAATACGGCCATTCGTGCCGATGCCATGGGCATTGGTTTTGCCATTCCGATTAACAAGGCTAAGGAAATCAAGGATCAGCTGGTTGCGGGTGAAAACATTGCCCATCCCTACTTAGGCGTGCAAATTGCTACGCTGACGCCAGATATTGCTCGCCGAAATAACGAAGATCCGAATGCGGGTGTGCTGCTGCCAGAGGTTTCTGGGGTCTTAGTGATTCGGGTGGTGCCGAATACCCCCGCTGCTGAGGCGGGTTTGCGCCGAGGTGACGTGGTGCTAGAGATTGACGATGAGGAGATCGCTTCTGCTGATGTACTGCAACGTCGGGTAGAAGAGAGCCGCGTGGGCCAGGCACTGCGGCTCAAAATCAAGCGCGGTAGCGATACCGAACGGCTGACTGTCACCACGGCAGAGCTGGAGCAAAAGGGCTAGAGCTTATGCGCCGAGTATCCTGTGCTCGATCCCCCGGTCATCTTAATCAATACCAAGCGTGGATGCTGACCGTACCCTCACGTTTATTGGGAACGACTCATGAGATCTTGTAGGCGCTGGCTTTCCAAGCCTAAAACTCGGCGAGCAAAGTCAGCATCTTGATCCAGCAAGGTATCGAAAGCATCTACCGGCACAGCGAGAATGCGGGTGGGGTCGCTGTCGGCAAAGATGGAGTTTTCCAGATCGCGGTGGGCCAGTACCTCCAACTCATCTAGGGTTTGACCAGGATGGAACTGCTCGATATGAGTACCGTCTGGCCGTTGGTAGTGGATACTCGCGTCCCCAGTAATTAGAATCAGCAGCTCCCGGCAGGTGTCTCCGGCTTCAGTAATTGCTTCCCCGGCAGTATGGGAGCGAACTTCGGCTTGTTGAGCCAGAGCCATCAGCGTATTGGGCTCCAACCCTTGGAAGAAGTCGCTGTTGGATAGATACACCAACTTTTCTAAGGACGGAAAGGTTGCTAGCGAAGGCTGCTCGGAGACTGCTAGTACCGTCGTGGCGGTTTCCTGCACTAATGGATGATCATCCCTGGACTGCAGCTTTTCCGCCTGCATCGTGGCTCGATCACCATTGAGCTGAGCTAGCAAATACAGGCTGGCGGCTGCCACCACGGGGTTGTAGTGGGTGAGCAAGTTTTCTAAATGATCGATCGCGGCCTCGGATGCAGGCGGAGCAGGGTTGCTCGGGGCGATCGGTTGGCTCAAGGTTTCAACGATCGCCGCTGGCAGTTGCCTGCGCCAAATGGTCTGATTCATAAACGCTTCTAGGGATGGCGGAGCCAGCTGATGCAGGCGCTGCACTATCGCCTCCGTTTCGGGACGGGCGGCTAATGTAGACAGGGTTGCTAACAGCGATCGCACAATCAGCGCCTGTTTGCGCATGACCGCATCCTGTATTACGGCCACAACGGGTTCGTGTTCCTGTAATGCTCGATAGGTTAATGCCTGAGCACAGCCAGCCCATTGCTCCAAGCGGGCCAATAATCCCTGCGCCTTTGGCAAGTCTTCAACCGCCAAATCCTGTAAAACCCAGTCCTCTTCTTGGGGCGTAATCGCGTATTCGCTGAGCAAGGCTTCGCGGTCTCTTGTCTCTGGGGGCGCTCCCGCATTCGTTAAATCGGGCTGGCTTTGCAGGCGCATGAGTCGCTCTAAGGAGCGCTGGTAGCCGCTGAGGCGAATCTGGTTTTCCAAAGAACGTTGGCGATCGGGATTGAGCAAGTCCGGATCTTCCACGCCCAACTCTTCCAAGACC
>CAZFWL010000217.1:0-5671 GCA_964522775.1 uncultured Halomicronema sp. | reverse complement strand
CAACTGACTTCCGAGCGACGGAAGCCCAAAGTGCCTTTGCAACCTGTTACAACAGCAGATTTCACCCTTGTGCGCTACATTAGCCATCCGGATTTGAATTTCAATGAATCCTATATTTTGCAGTGGGTGCCGCGCTTAGCGGAGTGGTTACGCCGAGGCAAAACGGTCTATCTGTTTATTCACTGTCCAGACGAGGCGCGATCGCCCGCCATTGCCCGTTATTTTTACGACACGCTCAAAGGGGCGTATCCCGAGCTACCGGCGCTGCCATGGGACTCGGTGAAACCGCCGGATGCCCAGCTTAGTCTGTTTTAAGGCGACGTGGCAAACGCAGGCGGACCAAGATCAGCGTCGCGACTAAGATGAACGTCGCAAAATAGGCCATAGACGAAATGGCTGGAGTGTCAGTATGACGGGCCGCGATCGCCATATAAGCCCAAACATACACCAGCGTGAACGGAATATCTTGCTGGGTAAAAATGACGATGAGGGCAATGACGGCGCTGACCAAAATCATGATGACGGTCCACAGTTCACTGCTGAGGCCGCCCCCCTGCCATCCGGCGTCGTATAAAGCGGAGGCCACATTGATAATGGTCGCCACCGAGATCCACGCTAGCTAAGTACTGAAAGGATAAACCGCAAACCAGCGCCGCTTGCGATCGACTCGATCCATTCGCAACACGCCGTAGGCCCCCATCAGCGGCAGCAAAATGGCCAACATCGCCACAATGGACAGGGTGAAATATTGCAGGGTAAACAGGAAAATCCAGATAATTTGGGCAATACAAGCGATGATCAACAACCAATCAACTGGGCGGATAATCGGGTCGCCCTGGCTGGCTGGCTTGATTTGGTAGATGCCGTAAGCGATGAGCCCGAGATAAATGACGCCCCAAATGGCAAAGGCATAATTCGCGGGTGTGATCAAAACCCCGGCCAGTGCTGTATTGGCAATTTCGCCCACGTTTTGGCCACCTGGCGGATAAAAATTGGACAGGGTATTGATGACTAAAGTGCCAACGATGGCAATGGGCGTGGCAATGGCTAATAGCCATCCCCCCTTTTTCGATTGCCCTGCTGCATCCATAACCCACCTGCAATTGACCTAGTTCCATCCTGCCTTACAGCGTTACTTTTCTCTTCTGTCCAACAGCAGGCTTTGGCAGAATACAGGCAGTGTTGAACAATGATGAGCTTGATGAAAACAATTGGTCTACTGGGCGGCATGAGTTGGGAAAGTACGGTGTCGTACTACCAGCAGATTAATGAAGGGGTGAAAGCGCGGCTCGGTGGGCTGCATTCCGCCAAGATTGTGCTGCACAGTGTCGATTTCCATGAGATTGAGGTGCTGCAACGCCAGGGCGACTGGGAGGCCGCTGGGGCAATGCTGGCGCAGGCAGGGCGATCGCTCCAGACAGCAGGAGCTGATTTCCTCTTGATCTGCACCAACACGATGCATAAGGTCGAGCCCGCGATCGCGGCCGCCATCGACATCCCGATTTTGCACATTGCTGATGCCACTGCTGCGGCCATTACGGCTCAAGGTATTCAGACGGTGGGTTTACTCGGCACCCAGTTCACGATGGAGCAAACCTTCTACAAGCACCGCTTGATTGAACGGCACGGGTTGAATGTGCTCGTACCAGAGGCAAGCGATCGCGCTGTGATCCACCGCATTATCTACGACGAGCTCTGTCTCGGCATCGTTGAACGCACGTCTCGCGATGCTTATCGGGCCTTTATTCACAAGCTTCAGCAGCAGGGAGCACAGGGCATCATCGCCGGTTGCACTGAGATCACGCTATTGATCAACCCCGCTGACCTCACCATCCCCCTGTTTGACACAACCGCACTACATGCCGCCGCTGCCGTAGATTACGCACTTGCGGGTTCGGCTTAAATTTTTGGCTTTGTATTGTCACCAAGGGTTTGAATCAGCAGCGAATCTTCGAAGTTCGAGTCAGGTGAGTCCGTTAATTGGCTAAGTCGGCTGCACTTGGTTAAGCGTCAGGTCGAGATGACTGCCGATGGGCAAGGTAGCTCTCAGTCATTCAGCAATCTATAATTTTTGTGTACGAGCGCAGCAGTTAGGAAGGTTAAGGAATATGGATATCGGCCCATTAGAACCGCTGAAGCCTTATTTGAACTTTTTTCATCCCATTTTTATGTGGGTTTTATTAGGTCTGAGCGTCTACGCCATGTATCTCGGGTTCAAAATCCGGCAAACGCGATCGGCGGAAGGTGACGCCAAGAAAGAGTTGATCAAGGGCAAATTTAACGCGCGGCACCATAAGTGGGGCTCAGCTTTGCTGGCATTGATGGTGTTAGGCAGCATTGGCGGGATGGGAGTAACCTACGTCAACAATGGCAAGCTTTTCTTTGGCCCGCACCTGTTAGTCGGGTTAGGAATGACTGGAATAATTGCGACCTCGGCCTCTTTAGTGCCGTTCATGCAAAAGGGCAATGACACCGCCCGCTCGGTTCACATCGCTCTGAATGTGATTTTGGTCGGGTTGTTTGGCTGGCAGGCGCTGACGGGCATGCAGATCGTGCAGCGCATCCTCGAAAACTTCGGCAGCTAAAGCAATCAGTCAAAACCCGGATGTTGCGATCGCAATGTCCGGGTTTGTTTATGGGGCCACTGTCTGACTAGGCTCTGACCAGATTGTCCAATGTCTCATTAATGAACTGCCAGGTCGGGCGATCGCTGATATCAGGTGATAAACAGACTTGCTGCAACTGCTTCAGGGCTTGCCATAGCTCCGAGCGGGTTTCGATATCTTGGGAGGGACAGCGGCTGAGCAGATCATCTAACAGACAGCCAAAGGCTCTGACCTCAATGCGGCAGAGGGCCGTGGGGAGATTCAGATCAGCGAGGTCAAAGAATCCAGCTGCCCCAAAATCGCTTAAGAAGCTATCGCCTTGCTCATTCGTCAAAATGTTGTGGGCGTAAAGGTCGCCATGGACAATGCCACGACTGTGCAAATGGGCGGTGGCGGCGGCGATACTGCGGGCGATCCGTAGGCTCGTGTCTATGGCAAACTGAGTCCCCTCAGAATAGGTATCACGGGTACAGCTGTCTAAACTAGGCGGCCCCCCCAAGCTGCGATAGCTGGCATCGATGAAGGGAAAGACTAAGCCAGCTTTTTGCTCAGGATGATTGATAATTCGTCCCAAAACGCCCACTAAATTAGGATGGTTGCCGGCCGCCACACAGGCTTGCATTTCATCTAGGGGAGAGCCATCGCTGGTCACCTCCCCTTTAAACAGCTTGACTGCGACGGTTTGCTGCGCAGAAGGCTGACGCCACATCGCCCGGTAGATCACCCCAGAGGCCCCCTGCCCGAGCTCTTCGGCCACGGTGAGATCACGCCAATCAATTTCTGCCAGATCGCCAGATGATTTGACTGTGGGGCAGAAACCAGCGCAAAAAGGGTTACCTGCATAGGCAATCCAGGCGAGGCGGGGTAACGACAGTAGCCAGTTAGGCAGGGCCGATAGCTGGTTAGCCGCCAGACGAATGAGTTCTAAGTTATGGCAGTTTGACAATTCGTCAGGCAAGGCCTGTAGGCGATTACCCGCTAGCATCAGCTTTTGCAGCCGGGGCAGTTGGCCAAGCGAAGTGGGTAAAGTCGTAAGTTGGTTGTTGGTAAGGATCAGCCACCGAGTATGCGAAGGCAGGGCAGTCTCGCTCAGGGTCGTGAGCTGATTTGCCTTAAAGCTAATCATGGAGAGCTGAGGGCAACGGGCCAAGACTTCTGGCACAACCTCGAAGTGATTATTGTTCAGAAACAGAACTTTAAGCTGGTGCAGCCGAGGTAAATCGTCGGGTAAGGACGATAGCTGATTGTTGGACAGGTCTAAAATCTCTAGGCAATCCGCCAGTTCAAAGATCTCGCGGGGGAACTGGGTAAGCCCGTCTGACAAGCGGAGACGGTTGACGCCTTGAATCTCACCGCTTCGTAATTGCTCTAGTGTGGACATGGTGGTTGGGTGAGTTTGAAAGTATGTGTCTCTGATGAGGATGCTGTTCTGATGAATCGCGGCCATGCCTGCCCGCAGCTTATTGGGTAAACGGAAGACTACGCTGATGCTTCTCGCTCTAGCAATAGAGTAAAGGGACCATCGTTCACAATGTCGACTTGCATCATGGCCCCAAATTTGCCCGTTTCGACGACAAGCTCACTCGCTTTGAGCATCTCAACAAAGTGCTCGTAGAGTCGTTCGGCCTGCTCGGGGGCGGCAGCTTTGGAAAATGAGGGGCATCGTCCTTTTTTGCAGTCGCCATATAGCGTGAACTGGCTAATGACCAAGAGTTCTCCCTGGATATCTTGGATAGATAAATCAGAGCGATCGCTCCCCGGTGCTGAAAAAATTCGCAGATCCAAACACTTGCGTGCCATCCAGACGAGTTCGGTGGGAGTATCGGTGGGGGCCAGACCAACTAACAGATTGAGCCCGCGACCAATTTTGCCGATAGTTTCGCCAGCGACCGACACACTAGAAGACTGCACTCTTTGAACGACAACACGCATTTGACTAGGTTCTCAGGAATAGGGTCTCGACCATTGCTTTGCCTTAGCCAGCATAAACGCTGATGCGTCGGCTCATGAACGCTCACGTCGATGCACTAGAGCGCTTTATGCTTATTCCTATTGGGGGGTGGCGACGGTTGATGCGGCAGACGGTTCCGGCAACTCCAGTAATTGGGCCGCCAGAATTTGCGCGATGGCCGCTGCCGCCCCCGGTAGCCCCATGCGACGCTGCCCGTTGCGGCGAATGGCGTCAAGGCGATCGCGGTCGGCCAACACCGTGGCCATCGTATTCCCGATATCCTCAGCCTGCGGCACTAAAATCACGGATGGGCCTAGGAGACGAGTTTGCAGCTGGGCAAACGTAGGGTTGAATTGAGGCCCCGCCCCCGGCGTAATGAAGGCGGGTTTGCCCAAGCCTACAAACTGTTCAGTTGCGGTACCGGCCATAGCGATCGCCGCATCTGCCATCTGTAAACAGTCAGCGTAGGCGGTTTGGGTTAACACTACGCGCCCCTGGGCTTTGTTGAATTGAGTCTGCGGATGCTGGGGATCGGGCTGCCAGCCAGCGGTGATTAGCGTGCTCTCTAATTCGGTTACATCAAGGGCTGGCGCGATCGCTCCCAAAAACTGCACTGGCCGGGGAGCAAACTGACTGAGCACGCTCTCCATGGCGGTGACCACGATGCGCCAGTTGGTGTAGGCTTCGGGCGATCGTGACCCCGGCAGTAAGGCCACTGTCAAGGTTTCCATCGCCTTCGGCTGTAGTGATGCTGACTCTGCTGTGGCTGCCAAGCCATCCATCATCGGGTTGCCCGCATAAACTTGGGGTACACCGAGGTGCTGTAACTCTAAGCAAGTTAGCTCGTCGCGCACGATCGCGGCTCGACAGCGATCGCGACTCATGAGCCAGCGTTCCCATGGCAGATACATCGAGCCGGCCCAACCGGTGTACCAGGGTAGATCTGCCAGTGGCCCCGATTCATCGCGCAGGTAATAGGCCGATTTGGCCGTCCCGATGACGGCATAGGGTAACCCGCTCCACCAAGCAAAGGCTGCCGGAATCACATCGCCGACCGCGAGCACATTGCCACCTGCTTTGGCCCACTGTTTTAGCGCTTTGAGCTGCCTCAGGG
>CAZFWL010000216.1:0-5709 GCA_964522775.1 uncultured Halomicronema sp. | reverse complement strand
TGATGAACGGGCTGCGCTGGACAACACCAATTCGGAAATGCTGGTGGCTCATGAGCTGGCTCACCAGTGGTTTGGCGATTTGCTCGTGATCAACCACTGGTCCCACGCCTGGGTCAAAGAAGGCATGGCGACCTATTCCGAAGTGTTGTGGACCAACGACCAATACGGCGCTGAAGAGGCAGCTTACTATCGTTTGAATGAAATGCGCAGCTACTTGTCCGAAGACAAGAGCCGCTATCGCCGTCCGATGGTGACCCATGTTTATCGGGAACCGATTGAACTCTACGATCGCCATATTTATGAAAAGGGCGCGTGCGTTTATCACATGATTCGCACAGAGTTGGGGGATGAGCTGTTCTGGCAGGCCATCCATGGCTTTGTGAATCAATACGCGCACAAAACGGTCGAAACGTTGGATCTCATTCGCACCATTGAGGAAACGACCGGACGCAATCTTCGCTTCCTATTCGATCAGTATGTTTATCGCGGCGGCCATCCTGATTTCAAGGTCGCTTATCAGTGGGATGCCGATAGCAACTTGGCGAAGATCACCGTTACCCAAACCCAAGCAAAAGCCGGGGATAAGAGCAGTAAAAGCGGACTGTTCGATCTCCGCATTCCCATTGGTATTGGCTATGTCGAAAAGGGCCAGGCGACTGTGCAGCCCATCACAGTTCGCATCCACGAGCAGGAGCAAGTGCTGTACTTTCCGCTGCCCCAAAAGCCTGACTTCATTAGCTTTGACGTCGGTAACCATTACACCAAAACTGTGAAGCTCGAGTATCCCCTACCAGAACTCAAGGCACAGCTGAAGTCCGATCCTGACCCGATCTCGCGAGTGTACGCGGTGGAGGCGATCGCTCAAAAAGGCGGGCTCGACGCGGTGAAAGCGCTGGCCGAAGCGCTCACCCAGGATGCCCTCTGGGGAGTGCGAGCCGAAGCGGCCAAACAGCTTGCGGATCTGAAACTGGATCAAGCGATCGCGGCCCTACTGCAAGGATTACAAGACGAGCATCCCAAAGTGCGGCGGGCGGTGGTGACGGCGCTGGGGAGTGTGAAAACCCCTGAGAGCTACCAAGCGTTGCTAGAGGTTGTTCAGGCCGGGGACCCCAGCTACTACGTCGAAGCTTCTGCCATCAGTGCTCTAGGAGAAGTGGGTGCATCGCCGCTATCCGGCATTCCCGAATCGGCTCAAACCCTAGGCGTTTTGCAAACTGTCTTGCAGGAGCGAGCGGGCTGGAATGAAGTGGTGCGATCGGGCGCTTTGAGCGGCGTCAGCCAATTCAAAACTGATGCAGCGGCGCTTGATTTGATTTTGCAATATACCGAACCGCAAGTCTCGTCGATGTTGCGCCTGGGGGCGGTCCGGGCGTTAGGCAAGGTCTCGACGGGCCAGAGCAAAGCGAATGTCGAGCGGATTCTGGAAAGACTGGAAGCCATCTCACGAGAACCCCAATTCACGACTCAGATGACCGTAATTGCGTCGCTCGGCATGATGGAGGATGCCGGTGCTGTGACGGTGCTCCAAGGCATTGCCGACCATATTGACGATGGGCGCGTGCGTCGCCGAGCGGAAGAGACGATCAAAAAAGTGCAAAAGAAGGTGGACAAAGATCAGGCCATCGAACAGCTGCAGCAAGATCTGGCAGAACTGAAAAAATCGAATCAGGACCTCAAAAGCCGCTTAGAGGAGCTAGAGGCAAAAGGTCAGTAGTAAAAAACAAAGACCGCAGGCTCGACCCGCGATCGCATACTGGAATGCCGACGGAGTCGGGCCGGATGCGATCGCGGGTCTACGTTTAGTTGACGAAGCCACGAATGCTGTCATGGCGATCGCACTGAGAGTCTGAACTTGACACTGATACCGGCTCCGGGGTCAGGCTGATCGCCACGTCCTCAGCCCTCTGACCGTTATCAATCCTTAAATTTTTGGCACGACCGTTCTCAATCCTGACCTTTAATGCTGTAAACTCTCCCTTCAATGGAGCTTATTTCTCCTGCTACTGGACATTAAACGTTGTTGGGACTGAATCTTCACGATGAAAACGCTATTGATAGGTATTTTGGGGCTCTGTTGGGGATGGCTCGTGGCCATTGCTCCGGCAGCTGCGGCTGACGTTGCTCATGGCGGCCAAGTATTCGCAAGCAACTGTGCAGCTTGCCACATTGGTGGCGGCAACGTGGTGAATGCAGCCAAAACTTTGCAGCTGACTGATTTGGAGCAATACCAAATGGCTTCGCTGGAAGCCATTAAGACTCAGGTCACCAACGGTAAAAATGCCATGCCTGCCTTTAGCGGGCGATTGACGGAAGCAGATATCGAGGATGTCGCGACCTATGTCTTGGATCAAGCGGAAAAGGGCTGGTAAGCCGTCTCGCAATTGGCTCAGCCTATTAATGTTGCCACTGCTCGTGCTTATGGTGTGGCAAGTTAGTTGGGGCTCTGCCTGGGCGGACTCTAGCGCGTTGACTCTCGGCATTCAGGCGTTGCAACGGCGCGAGTTTGCCACAGCGGTTGAGCAGCTCTCTCAGGCGGTGCAAGCAGGTGAGCATCTTGATGAAGCTTATGGCCATCGCTGTCTCGCCCAGCTCATGCTCAATGCACCGGCGCAAGCTGTAGACGACTGCTCGATGTCGGCTCGCATCGCCTCAGGCTACCCCAAGCTTTACTTTTATCGAGGGCTGGCCCATTATCGGCTCGGTCATTTTGATACTGCGATCGCCGACTTTTCTCGGCATTTGCAGACCACGGCAGAAGATGCCCGTACCTACTACAATCGAGGGCTCGCTTACTTTGCTGAGGGCCAGATAGATCGGGCGATCTCCGACTATCACCAGGCGTTGATGTTTGCGGCGGCACTAGAACCGCTAGAGATGTCGAACCTCTATAACGATTTAGGGGTGGCGTATTTGTCAGTCTCAAAGTTGGCGGAAGCTCGTTTGGCCTTAGATCAAGCGGTATTGCTGGGGGATGACGATTTGCGGGCCTACTTCAATCGAGGCTGTGTGTGCCATCACCAAGGGTTTTATGTAGCGGCCCTCGAAAACTTTGACTACGTTTTGGCTCAAAATCCCCATCATGCGGATAGCTACCTGAGTCGTGGTATCAGTCGCCAACGATTGGGCGATCGCTCTGGGGCCGCGTCAGATTTTCAGGCGGCGATCCAACAGTTTCAAGCCCAGCAAAATCCTGTTGGGTTGCAGCAAGCCAAATTGAAACTCATTCAGCTCCAGGCTGAGCGCTCCACTGTGGGCTAATGTCCCTGCTGGTCTGGCGTCACTGGACACGACTAGCCTCAGTAGTCGTCTACTCAAATTGCAAACGCATATTTACTTCATTCAAATTCATGCAGAAAGTCATTGCTAACGCTACTACTACTGCCCTGCTAGTCTTTGGGCTCGGCGCGATCTCATGTTCGGCGATCGCCGATATGGGACACGATCATGGCCATGATCACACCCATGAGACGATGCCCCATAGTGAAGGCCATGGCGATCATGGTCATCACGGCATGTTGGAAATTTCGGAAGGGCAGCCTGTGCCTCAAGTCATGGTCGAGGCGTATCCTGACCCTGTTGCTGGTTGGAATCTCCACATCATGACGGACAACTGGGAGTTTGCTCCTGAGCAGGTCAATACCAGCAGCATTCCGTCTGAAGGTCACGCCCATCTATACGTCAACGGCGAAAAAGTGACTCGCATCTATAGCGAGTGGTACTACTTGCCAAGCCTTCCCCCTGGCGAACACCTCATAACGGTTGGCCTTAACGCCAACGGTCACGAGTCGCTGATGTACAACGGTGAAGTGATTGAGGCATCGGTCAAAGTCATCGCACCGGAATAAACTGACCGAGGGCGAACCCTTTGATAATGGTTATCCGTGTTGAAGCGCGATCGCAAAGCCGCAGCAGACTCTGAGCGAACTGGAAAAATCGCATCAGCAGGAGCTCAAGAGCTGCTCAGACTCTGGGGTTGGAAACTTCTTACCGAAGAGGAAAGGTTCCTACTTAGCTTTGCGATCGCGGCTACCCTTGCTAGCCCTTCTGAACTCAATGAATGCCATTAGACTGCTGTCTCTGGAGCCGTGAGCCTACGATGCTCGGCATGCAATCTGGGGGCAGCTGTGTTCCTGAGTGCTGTGTTGGTAGTTTTATGCCAAGCCTGTTCTCCTTGTCGGCAACCAACCCTACCGAAAGTTGCGAAGCAGCCCTCCGGCTGGCTCTGTAGCCTAGAGGCATGAGTAGGCAAGGCAACAACCGGCACTTATTAACTTGCTGAGCCGCTCGCCAGCGGTGCTCTAATCGCAAGCAAGTTCATAAGGAAAAACCATGGCTTCCACTGTTTTAGCCACAAATGTTGTGCTCCAGCAGACTGCTGGTGTTGAGCGCCTATTAAATGAACTGTCGGACCGCGCCAGTGACGCTCCCGTGGTTAATGACGATTTCACCTTTAACCTCAACGTTCCCCGTCAAAATCTGGACGACCAGTCAGCAACCCGATCCGACGGTTCAGCAGAAGACAGGCTTGAAACGCAGGATTTCAACCTTGAAATTAACGATTTGGAAATTTTTAGGCCCTGCAAAAAATACTTTTACGGTACGAATGAAAACGACACCCTAGAAGGCAGTTTTTGCAATGATGTGATTTTTGGCTACGACGGCAGCGATCACCTGAAGGGCCTAACCGGCAATGACGAAATCTACGGGGGCGATGATCGCGATTGGCTGTGGGGCAATGAAGGCAATGACTATTTAGATGGTGAGGCTGGCGATGATTTGTTGTACGGCTACACCGGTAACGACACCCTAGTGGGGGGTATCGGAAACGATGATTTGAGCGGTTCTAGTGGTAATGACGTGCTCTTTGGGGGGTATGGCTATGACGAACTGCGAGGGCAGTGGGATGATGATTGGCTATTTGGTGAGCACGGCAACGATTATCTGAGTGGTGGCACTGGTAACGATTACCTCAACGGTGGATATGGCAGCGACACTTTAGATGGAGGGGCTGGCAGAGATACGCTAATCGGCGGTGCAGGGAATGATGTGCTGCAGGGCCATGGGGGGCTGGGCCAGTACCAGGGCAGCGGTTACTTCAATATCTTGACGGGGGATGATTGGAACTCGGTTGCCGGACAGTATGTGCTGGGGGATGGAGCCGACACGTTTGTGATGAGCGATCTCTTAGTGAAGTATGGGGGTGGGACAGGCTTTTCGAATGTCATTACTGACTTTAACGGGGCTGAAGGCGACAAGATTCAAGTGCATGATGACATCAGTACCTATTCTCTGGGATATGGCAACTTGGCCGGTAGTGCAGCGCTTGATACTTTTATCTACTACCAAAACCACATGATTGGCGTTGTGCAAGATACGACAACGGTGAATCTGGCTGCTCATTTTGTCTATGTCTGAGTCCGCGACTGAGATTCGAGGATTGCAATAAGCGATCGCCCTCTGCTCACCATTATCACTATTAGGCTAAGTCAGAGGGTCCCTGGTATCAATCTGAATGACCGCGACGAATTGAAATTTGACTAGAATCCCTGGACTTACACATGCATGGAAAAAGCTATGACAACCCTGTTGCTGGCTGAGGAGTTTAGGGTCGACGCTAGCCCAGGGACTATTAGAGTCTTGCAAAATTCAGTCTAAGCTGGCTCACGGCATTGCCAAACAAATAATTGCGTTTGCACTCTCACCGGACAT
>CAZFWL010000215.1:0-5750 GCA_964522775.1 uncultured Halomicronema sp. | reverse complement strand
GGACTATTGCTCTATGTCATATTTAACTTTGGCATTGATGTGGCACCGGGGATGGGGCCTTTGGGCCTAGAGCAGTTAACGTCTGTCGGTGCAGGCGCAGCGATTAACTGGGCGAGTATCATTGCCCTGGGCTTTGGCAACATGGTGGCGATTGACTTTATGGCGCGCATCTTTGCGGCTGAGAGCCCCAAAACGGCTCAAAAAGCTTGCTTTGTGGCGTCTGCCGGTACGCTGGTGGTGGGTATTCCGTTTTCCATCATTGCGTTGGGCGCAGGCGGTATTTTTGCTCAAACGGGTGTCACGGCTGATGGCCCTGTGCTCTTTGCCTTGTTGGAAAATGTGATTCCACCAGTGTTGGGATTAATAGTGTTGGCAGCGATTTTATCGGCCTCTCTATCCACGGCTGACGGCGCTATCTTGGGCACGTCCTCGGTGTTGGCGCATAACGTAATGGGAATTCGCCACGCATCGTCTCACGATGCGAGCGGTGGCGATCGCCTGTTGCTCATCACTCGACTCATGGCGATCGTGATTACTATTTTGGGCCTCTTTTTAGGGTTGCGGGTACCTCAGACAGGGGTACTACTTTTGCTCGCGTTTGACATGAGTTTTGCGGGCTTAGTCGTTCCCCTCATCGGCGGATTATATTGGCCTCGGGCCACCCGTCAAGGCGCTCTGGCTTGCATCATCATTGGGTCACTGACACGCTTTGCCTTCTTCATTTTCATGCCCACCATGTTTGGTGTGGACAATACGTTGCTGTATATCCCCAACAGCTTGTTCACGATCGACTTTGATGGCTTCCCCACATTGATTAGCCCAATAGTGGGACTCATTGCATTTTTGGTAGTTTCTAACCTGACCTATCGCCCTCAAAGTCCCGAAGAGCAAAGGGCCGAACTCTTAGAAAAGACTCATGCGCTGTAACTAACTCAAGATCAGTTCTGCCATGTAAGAAAGCGATCGCTGTCATCATCAGAGCGATCGCTTTTTCATGTTTTGAGTCTCGATGGATATCGGGCCAGATTTGAATCAGTAAAACTCAGCCTGAGGTAGATGTGTTTATTTTGAGATGCTGCTAAAACACATTGAGTGGATCGCTTAGCAAAGCTGTTGTTGGTGAGAGTTGGAATAGGTTTTTAGCATGGTCGGTGCAGAGCATTCAACAGTATTAGTAGTTGAAGACGATGAAGACGCTCAGTACCTGTTGCAAATATTTCTAGAGGCTGAGGGATTTCACGTCGTTGTTGCCTCAAATGCCGATGCGGCTTTACAGCTCATGAGCGAAATCTCTCCCGACATGGTGCTGATGGATCTCATGTTGCCGGGGATGGACGGCATTCAATGTTGTCAGATTATGCGTGAGCGGTGGGCAGATGATTGTCCACCGATTCTGATGACCACCGGTTTAAGCGACGAAGCCTCAATTAACCGAGCATTTGCCGCTGGCGTGACTGACTATATTACTAAGCCCATCAATCTCATCGTTTTGAAGAAACGCATTCAAAAGACCTTACGTGAGCAAGCATTAGTTAAGCAGTTAGAACTTGCCAACGCGCATCTTCAAAAAGTCTGCCAGACAGACGCATTAACCCAGATTGCCAACCGTCGACATTTTCAGAACATCTTATTAACGGAATGGAGGCGGTTGGCCCGTCAACAGATGCCTCTAGGGCTGCTGCTATGTGATTTAGATGCCTTTAAGCAATATAACGATACCTATGGCCATCTCGCAGGGGATGATTGCTTGCAACAGTTTGCCGATATTTTACGAACAGCTGTAAAGCGACCTACCGATTTAGTCGCTAGATACGGCGGTGAAGAGTTTGCGATTTTGCTGCCTAATACAGATATCAAAGGACTTGAAACCGTTGACCGTCGCATTCGCCGCCATCTCGCCCAGCAAGCTTTAGCCCATCAGAGTTCTTGGGTTGATCAGGTCGTGACCTACAGTGCAGGCGGAATCACCACGATCCCACAGACGACAGCCGACCCCAACCATATGGTTGAATTAGCAGACCAAGCCCTCTACCAGGCAAAATCGCAAGGACGCAACCGCATGGTGGCGAAGGCTCATTATCCAAGCCTGGGGCCACATTGTGACTCAGCAGTCTAAGGAAGTCGTACGTTTGGAACAAACAAATTCTACTGAGGCATGGCTAAAACTTGCTCTAGCGATCGCGGCAAGCTCTCAGGACTAAATTGCTCCAGCGTTTGTTGGCGCAGCCAAGCACCATCACACCGCTGATCGCCCCCTTGCAAAAGTTCAATACAAGCGATCGCCACCGCTTCAGAGTCACGATATGGCACTCGCCAGCCGACCCGCCCATCTTGTAGCGGATCTGCAGAGCCATCATCATCACCTGATACCGTTGGCACACCACAGGCCATCGCTTCCAGATACACAATGCCAAACCCTTCCCGCGACGGCATCACATAACCATCCGCCAACCGGTAGTGGGCAACTAGCAATTCATCGGGCACGAATCCCGCAAACACGACTTGTTCCGCCACCCCTAAATCCTTTGCCAACTGAGCTAGTCGAGGTTGATCATCCCCCCGACCAACGACTAAGTACTTCACGTCTGGAAACTGGGCCAGGATTTTGGGCAGCGCCCGAATGGTGACATCAACGCCCTTATAAATATCTCCTGACCACAGCCTCGCCACTGTCATGAGCACCCGACACCCTGCCAAACCGTATTTCTCTACCAATTCAGCATCAGGCGGGCCAGGGGTAAAAACATCTCCATCCACCACACAGGGCAGCATGTGAAATTTGGTCGCGTCTATTCCATTGGCTGCGCAAGCCAAATCACGACTATAGCGGCTGATCGTCCAAATGCTCTGTGCTTCTTGCAAAGCTTTGAGCTGTCGCGGGGCAACCGGCTCCCACACTTCTTTGCCATAGGTCATCATCGTGAGCGGAGTCTTAAACCACTGGCACAAGGACTGCAACAGTGGGCCTAATAAGACATGTCCCCCAATTAAGCGAGCATATCGATGCCGCGCCAAACTTTTTACGAGTTGCCAGGTCAGCTGCAAGCGACCCAAATTGCCAGCATAGGCACCCGCGTAATGAAACGTGAATTTAGGTTCATCGGCAAACGGGTTTAGATCAGATACCTGATCTCGTAGTAAAAAAACATCTGCTGGCGGGGTTCCAGGACAAGCGGCATAGGCTCGCAAAATATCCTTCACGTAGGATTGAATGCCCCCCTCAACCGAAAAGACACTCAAAAAGACAAACCCAACTTTGCGATCGTGCCCGTGCAAAACGACCTCCCAATGGCCCGGTAAAAATCAGTAAGAAAGAACGACCTGCCCCGACTGCAGCCGCTGCAAATCAGCCTGCACCATCCGCTCAATCAGCTGCTCAAATGTCACCTGAGGCGACCAGTGCAAATCGCGTTTGGCATTAGTGGGATCTGCCACCAGTTGAAAGTGCTCATCACGCCGGAGCAAATCAGTGCTCACCTCAACATATTTTTGCCAGTCTAAATCAACGCTACTGAAGGCAAAATCAACTAAATCTTGAACCGAATGCAAAATTCCCGTACCAATCACGTAATCGCGGGGCGTATCGGCCTGAAGCATGCGCCACATTGCCTCTACATAATCACCCGCAAACCCCCAATCGCGCCTGGCTTCGAGATTTCCCATTGAGAGCCGATCCTTCAGCCCGAGCTTGATAGCCGCTGCGGCCAGCGTAACTTTGCGGGTAACAAACTGTGGCGGACGACGCGGCGACTCATGATTATAAAGAATGCCGCTACAAGCAAAGAGATTGTAGTGTTCGCGATGATGGGTCATCGTCCAGTGGGCGTGTAGCTTCGCCGCCCCATAGGGATTTTTGGGCCGAAAAGGCGTGGCAACTGATTGTGGCGACTCTTGAACTGCTCCAAAAATCTCGGAGCTACTCGCTTGATAAAACCGCGTCGATAATCCTGTATTTCTGATCGCTGCAAGCAAACGAGTCGCAGTGCCAGTTACCAAGTCAAGGGTACCTAGCGGATCTTGCCAAGAGTCGGGAACAAAACTCGGAGCGGCGAGGTTGTAAATTTCATGCGGTTGGAGTTGAGCCACAGCCGTTTCTAGCGCCGTGGCATCTCTCAAATCCACTGTATAAACCTGAATTTGATTCGCCAATTCGTCGAGCTTGACCACACTATCTTGTCGATTAGGCGGCAGCAGACCAACGACTTGATAGCCCTTTTGCAACAGTAGTTGGCTCAGATAATAGCCGTCTTGGCCGGTGAAGCCAGTAATCAGTGCAGTTTTACTCATAACGTGGAGGGACCGGAATCTCAATAGCGATTAATGTAAGCGCCAAAATTTAGGCTGATGCCTTGACGAAAATAGCTTGAAGTTGATGCTAGGTGGTTAGTGTATCAATTAAGCATTTTGAGTCAGACAGCAATGCGATCGCGCCAACCACTAGCGAGAGCAACCGCAACGCACCGTATTTACTTAGATGACTGCTTTTCCTCGGTGTCCAATGCTAGCTCAGCAATCATTGAGCACATCGATAAAAAAGTCACCCATCAAAGCATGCCCACTTTATGAGTAGGGTTATCTGACTGAGCTAGTCTTATGCCGGTATTGCGTAATTTCGAGACAGTTTTGCTCGCCGTGTCGCCGATACGTTACTCGATCGACAGCTCGCCGTAGCAGGAACCAGCCGTAACCGCCGTGACACAGAAGGCTGCCAGGTTCGGGCTCCTGCAACTGATTAGGGTCGAAGGGATCACCTTGATCCCAGATGCGAATTTCAAGATGGTCGCCCAGCAGTCGCACCTCAATCTCAATCGGGGTTGCGGATGGCAACTTCGCGTGAGCATGCCGTACAGCATTAGTAAATCCTTCGGCCACAGCGATATTGAGACGATCTCTGTCACGTTTAACCCAGCTAAATTCTGACTCTAAGGACCGATACCAGCGACCAAACCAAGTCTGGATATCATTCAGGGTCTCTAAGCGGCTATCAAAAACCAGACACACAGATTTTTGCATCACTCTAGCAAGCCTATGAATGTAAGCCGGTAGATGCGAGCAACTATACTTCAGTTGCCTTGCCTAAACAGTAAAAAGTCGCCTGGGCAATGAAGCACAGACGACCTTTTAGAGTAAATAGATAGCTGTTTTAGAACAAGCCCAGAGTCAAAGACTCATTGATCGGGAATGTTGCACCGATACCTAACCATAGGGTGACAGCAGTACCAAACAAGAATACGGTGGTAGCCACTGGACGCCGGAAAGGATTCTGGAACTTATTCACGCTCTCCAAGAAGGGCACCAGCATCAAACCCAAAGGAATAGCTGTCATTGCCCCAATCCCCAGTAGTTTGTTAGGAACAACGCGCAAGATTTGGAACGTAGGATAGAGATACCACTCAGGCAAAATCTCTAGAGGGGTTGCAAAAGGATTAGCAGGCTCGCCCACCATAGCGGGATCTAGCACTGCCAAGCCAACACAGCAAGCAATGGTGCCTAAAATCACCACCGGAAAAATGTAAAGCAGATCATTAGGCCAAGCGGGTTCGCCATAGTAGTTATGGCCCATGCCTTGCTTCAGCTTTTCTCTTAGCTTCGGATCACTCAGATCCGGTTTTTTGATAGTTGCCATAATTCGTCACTCGACTTCGAGACTTACAGTTTAAGGGATGCTAAAACTACAAACGGTTCGCTCTCAACAAGATCGTAACCAAACTGCAGCGATTTAGAGAGGCCCAGAGATGCCCTGCTTGCGA
>CAZFWL010000214.1:0-5761 GCA_964522775.1 uncultured Halomicronema sp. | reverse complement strand
GATAGTACGGCCATGCGCATTACTGCGGAAGCTCCGAATCAGCAGCAGGCGACAATCGTTGCAGAAGACTTGTCCAACTTTTTCAAGGTGGCAAACTATACTTCCTTTGCTCAGCTGCGGGCTCCGTGGGACACGCATACGCTTGAACCTGAGCAGTTATTACAACAGACGAAGGCTCGCTACACCTACGCACAACTAGTCGAGGCTGAAGAAACCGCCTATGCGCAGATCGCGTATCCCAACTTTTCGTGGCTACAGATGATTGCTGGTCACATGATTGGTCAAGAGCAATGGGCAACCTCGGCCCATCGGAAATGGATGGCAGAGTTGTATCAAGCCCAAAGAGATGCCGCTCAGCAATTGCTCGACAGCGGCGAAAACCGTGTTGATGTGGAAACAGTCAATTTGTTTTTAGAAGAGCTCAGCTTAGAGCAACAGCAAATGGAATCCGGCTATGCTTATGCCTTTGAGGATGAGCAGGGTGCCTACGATAATAAGATGACAGCTTTAGACAAGCAACTGACTGACCTGCAGACGCGACTGTCAGAACGCCTCGGAGCAGACTATCTCCTAAATGAAGAAGAGATCGGCAATCTTGAATACGCAGATGATCTGGCCGCGTATTGGCTATATGGCGAGGTGAAGCAATCTGGAACAACAGTCAGTATTGAAGAATTGACTTCTGCTCAGACTCAGGAAACACTGCCAGCAGTTGTGGCTTATCTGTGTGATCGCCGGTTCTCGAATATTCGTTATCACGTAGCCGATCAGTCAGAACTGTGAGAATGGGCTGGCTGCTGTGTCGGCGAATGGGTTTCATAGCCTGAAGCTTTCTGTAATTCAGATGGGCAAGGTGTGAGAGGACAGGGATGATCTGCAGCTTCCAGTTAACTAATCAAATGCGTGCCATATTCTCCAGTATTGTGTGTTTCAGTGTGAACCTGCAGTCTCCGTCACCGATAGAAGCCTCTTTTTTCCTCGCGATCGCAACCCAATGACAAACTTGACGGCCTAGAATAAAAGACTGTCGTTTTTTACTCACCCATCCATGACTGTCCGCGTTCGCATCGCGCCCAGCCCCACGGGCAATCTCCACATTGGCACCGCCCGCACTGCTGTCTTCAACTGGCTGTTTGCTCGCCATCACGGTGGTCAGTTCATCCTGCGGGTCGAAGATACGGATACCGAGCGATCGCGCCCCGAATTTACCCAAAACATCACTGAGGGCTTGCAGTGGCTGGGACTCAATTGGGACGAAGGCCCCTTCTTCCAGTCCGAACGGCTAGATTTGTATCGCCAAGTCATTCAAACTTTGTTGGATAAGGGGTTCGCCTACCGTGCCTATGAGACTCCTGAAGAACTCGATGAGATGAAGGCAGCACAAGTAGCGAAAAAACAAGCTAAGCGCTACGACAATGGCCATCGTAATCTGACAGACGCTCAGGAGCAGGCTTTCAAAGCAGAAGGGCGGCAGGCTGTCATTCGTTTCAAAATTGACGACGCCCGGATCGTTAAATGGCACGATCTGGTGAGAGGGCCAATGACTTGGAAAGGTAGGGATCTTGGCGGCGACATGGCGCTAACCCGTGCGTCCTCACCAGAAAGCATTGGTCAGCCCTTGTACAACCTGGCGGTGGTGGTTGATGATATGGCCATGCAAATCACTCACGTTATTCGCGGCGAAGACCACATTGCCAACACGGCCAAGCAGATTTTGCTCTATGAAGCGTTGGATGGCCAAGTGCCCGAGTTTGCCCACACGCCCCTAATTTTGAATGAAAAAGGGGCCAAGCTTTCTAAGCGAGATGGCGTTACATCCATTTCTGACTTTCAAGAAATGGGCTTTACGGCTGAAGCGTTGGCGAACTACATGACTCTGTTGGGCTGGTCAGCGCCCGATGGCGAAGAAGTGTTTACTCTGCTAGCAGCAGCGGAGAAATTCAGCTTCGATCGCGTCAACAAAGCTGGGGCAAAGTTTGACTGGGACAAGTTGGATTGGCTCAACAGTCAATATCTCCATCAAATCCCCGCACCGGAACTGGTGGACAGGCTGATGCCCTATTGGGAATCGGCGGGATATCCCTTCGATCCGGCGACAGACAAGGATTGGTTGACGACTCTAGCAGGCTTATTGGGACCGGGCTTGACTCGTTTTCCCGAGGCCGTTGAGCAGGGACGTTTCTTTTTCTCAGAGCTCATGGATTATTCGGAAGCTGCTACGAAGCAGCTCCATCAAGACGGAGTTGCAGCACTGCTGGCAGCTACTTTAGAAGCACTCCAATCCGGAGCAGAGCTCGACAGTTTAGACAGCGGTAAGGCATTGGTGAATGAAATCGTCAAAGCTCAGGGTATTAAAAAAGGCTTGATGATGAAGTCAATGCGGGCTGCACTGATGGGCGATATGAAAGGACCAGACTTGATGGAGTCGTGGCTGATTTTGCATCAGCGACAGTTTGACCTCCCGCGCCTCAAAGCGGCGTTGGAACTGGCGCAAGGCTAATCTCGTCTAAAGACGCAGACTTGACCAAGAGGCACGGGAGAAGGCGATGAAGGTAATGCAAATTTCCTGGCAACTGGCATCAGTAGTAGCGCTAGCCGGAGCACTATTGGGGCTGGGAGAAAGCTGGCAGGGCCGAGCCGCGATCGCCCAGTCGCTGACGTTAGATGCCGATTTTATGCCCAATCCCAGCACGGTCGAAGGGGTCGGTGGTGGCGATCGCCCCGCTGCTGACGTGGTGAATACGGCTAATAGTTCCACGGGACCTTGCCTCGGTTACATTTCAACCGCGCCCCATGAAGAAGTTGTGTTAGAGGCAAACTTCTCCAATCTGGAAATGCGGGTGGAATCAGATCTCGACACGACTCTAGTGATCTCGGGGCCAGGGGGGGTATGGTGCAATGACGATAGCGGCAGCAAAAATCCCGCGATCGCAGGAGCCTGGTTACCCGGCACCTATCAAATTTGGGTCGGAGCATATCGGGCCGATCAAACGCCGGATTACACACTGCTCATTCAGGATCGCCCTTAGAAAGTTGTTAATCCCTGCCTGAGCTGTACTGCAAGATACAACCCCGATGTGACGCTGGTTGAAGTATGGGAGGTAGCTTGTCGCTGGAAAATGCGATCGCCCTTCAGGCTCTCCGCTGTGCTAGATTCTGCCCGCCTCCTATTCGATTTGCAGCACGTCAGCCAGATTGTGCAATCCATCTCAGGCTGTCTGGAGCCGCGTAAAATTGCTCATCACCTAACGGATGGCTTGATCACGCAATTTGACTGTGTCTTTGCACGGTTGTGGATTGTCGAACCAGATCGAACTACTTTACGACTCATTGCCTCTTCTGGACTGCATACCCACACAAATGGCGCTTTTGCACGGGTGCCGATGGGGGCTTACAAGGTCGGCAAAATCGCTCAAAATCGCATTCCCTTTCTCAGCAATCAACTCGCGGCAGAAGCCTGGGTCAAAGATCGAGATTGGGCGATCTCGAATGAAATTCAAGGCTTTGCGGGCTATCCGCTCGTTGCCAATGATCGCGTCATTGGAGTTTTAGCGGCATTTAGCACTCAGCCCATGGCTCCGGAGTTTCTTGAGGTGCTGCAGGTGCTTTGCATGACCGCCACCATTGCTCTAGATGCCGCCCTGCAAATGGAACAGTTACCAGCTGTGTCTACGAACCCAGCGCAGGTCTTACCTCTATCGGATCAGCTAGCTGCCGTGCTGAAACCCACTCGGCTGATGCTGGTGGGTACCGAGCACCCTACCGCGATTACGGTTACCTATGCGTTTTTGCAAGCCGCAGAGCATTTGAAGCAATATGGCTGCAACTATTGCCGTCTCAGCTATGAACCCACTGTCATTGGCCTGGATGCGGTCCTGGCGTTACCTGCCGCCGCTGGGGATGCTGGAGCCGCTTGGCTGCGATCGCAGTTTGCCTCTCTACGCACCATTACCACCTGGCTACGCGGCACTTTGGACCTACAACTCATGAGCGATCGCCGCACCGTGCAACTGCGACTCGAGTTGCCAGCCCTCCCCCCCCAGGGAGAGAGCACGAAACCCGCTTCTGTGCTGTCGGATCGAGAAGTCGAGGTGATGACCTTACTGGCCCAGGGACTGCGCGATCGCGACATCGCCCAGAAGCTTTACATCAGCGAAAGCACCGTTAAGTTTCATATCAACAACAGCTTGACTAAACTCCAAGCCAAGAACCGCTATCAGGGGGTTTATCAAGCTGCCATCCAAGGTTGCATCTGAGGCAATCGATCACGGTTAGAGCTATATGCGCAACTGCGTCGTCAAGCACCTACGCCGGATAATTGAGGATCAAGACAAGCTTCGATGGTGGCAAGGACGGATTCCGCGAGCGCATCGTAGTCGTAGCCCCCCTCTAACCCAAACAGCAGATGGGGCTGAATTTCTAGGCATTTTCGGGTGAATACGGCATAGTCGGAAGGTTGTAGCGACATGCCTGCCAACGGATCGGCCTGGTTCGCGTCGTATCCGGCACTGACAATCAATAAATCTGGCTGAAAGTTTTTGAGAAACGGCATCACGGCGTTGTCAAACTGGGGCTGGTAATCAGCCAAGGTACTGCCAGGAGCCAGGGGAATATTCAGCACATTTTGGTGCAACCCTGTTTCGCTCGCTCGCCCCGTGCCCGGATATGCAGGCCACTGATGTAGCGAACAGTAGGCAATGTTGGGATTATTTTCCACTAGAGCTTGGGTGCCGTTGCCGTGATGCACATCCCAATCGAGAATGGCGACTCGATTCACCTCGGGTTGCTGTAAAGCGTAGTTGGCTGCGATCGCTGCATTCCCCAACAGACAAAATCCCATGCCGCGATCGCTCACCGCATGATGGCCAGGGGGACGCGCCAACACAAAGGCTGACCGTTTTTGGTGTAAGACACAATCGACGCCATCTAGCCAAGCATTCACCGCGAGCAGCGCAACGTCATAGCTCTTCGGCGACAGTGCGGTATCGGGATCTAATCGCCCGCCCCCCACTTCGGCTAAATGCTCCAAATCGTTGAGATAGTGCAAATTGTGTAATCGTCGAATCATCGGCAGGGGATCGCGATCGCTCGCGGCCGTCGGTAATTGCCATTTCAATTGCTCTGACCAAGGTGTTGTTTTGAGCGCTTGAGTCACCGCTGCCAATCGACCGGAATTTTCCGGATGCAAGCGCCCCGTATCGTGTTCTAAAAACGCGTCCGAGTACAGGACGGTGACAGAGGAAACCATAGGCTGAAAAACTTCGCTGTAGCGGTTTTGAACGTCTGTTCTCCCAGCATACCGTCATCGCTAGGAACCATGGAAAGCGTGGTAAAATAATGAGTACTTTCGCGTATTTTTCGACCAATTTGATCATCGTGACAGATTAACGACTCAATCAGTCTTTCAAGGTCAAATTCTGGCGATTTTGGAGTTTTTTATCCCATGACAATTATCCCCACCGACCTACGGAACGAAATGTCCCGGTCTTACTTGGAATACGCCATGAGCGTAATTGTGGGGAGAGCGCTACCGGATGCGAGAGACGGGTTAAAGCCAGTGCATCGGCGCATTCTCTACGCCATGCATGAGTTGGGTTTAACGTACGACCGCCCCTTCCGGAAGTGTGCCCGTGTGGTGGGGGAAGTGCTCGGTAAATATCACCCCCATGGCGATACGGCTGTGTACGATGCGCTGGTGCGCATGGCGCAAGATTTCTCGATGCGCGCGCCGCTGATCAACGGTCACGGCAACTTCGGGTCG
>CAZFWL010000213.1:0-5773 GCA_964522775.1 uncultured Halomicronema sp. | reverse complement strand
TTGCCGTTGCAACGGGGTCACGGTTTCAGCGTCAGCACCAGGTAAGTCTGCTGATTGGTCAGCGGTTAGCTGCGCCGTTGGCGGAATCGCAACTGAGCGGTTCACAGGAATTGCAGACGCTGCAGTCTGTGGCTGAATGGAGACACCATGTTCTTGGTTAGCTGGCTCAGTATTGGCTTGTCCAGTCGCAGCTTGTTGTATCGGTGTGGCCGGTTCGTTGGCAATTGCGTTAGCAGGCTCAGTTATCGAAGACGACTCTGAAGTGAGCGCGGGAGCAACCGTTGTTTTTGTCGCCACTCTTTGAATCGTGGGCGGCGATAATTCACTCGCCGAAGAGGAAGGCGGAGATGCACTGGTGGCTGATGAGTCGATTTGAGTCTGAACCGTCGATCGCTCAGAAGCACTAGGAATGGAAAAGGGTTGCCCTTGAGGGGCAGTTGGAGCAGCTGCGGGTTGTCTCTGTGCGGTAGGTGTTGGAGAGTCTGGGGAATTGGAGGAATGGGGTTGCGGCGATCGCTGCACTCCCCGATCTATATCGTTGGCGACGTTGGTGGGCTTCGCCACCGATGGAGGAGAACTGTCGACCCGGGATTGAATTGTGGTTGGGTCAGTCTGCGATTGCGCCACCCTGTTTGGGGATTGGGGCGATCGCTGAACACTAGGGGCCATGCTAGCGCTGAGGTCAGGGGTGGCCGTCGATGCCGGGGTGGGCGATCGCTGGATGTCAGTGGCCTGAGACTCTGAGGACGAGTTCACGACAAGACTGTGAGGCGGTGTGGTGGCTGTGGTCGCTGCCGCATCAGCCTGTTGCTGGATCGGGGTCTCTGATTTGTTGATGGCAGTATAGGACGTGCCCGATGTGGGCTCTGGTGAACTGGTTGATGAGAGATCCTGGTTATTGTCTGTCGTCGGCGCTTGCCGTTGCACCGATGACGCAGTGTTATCCGGCACGGGCGATCGCCCAGTCGCGGCACTGACTTCAGGAGAAGACTGTGGCTGAATACTCAGCGGCGGGGATGAGGACACCGGCCCAGGCTGATTGCCCGTCTCAGGGACATTGGCAGAAGCAGGCGATTTGGCCGCAGCTGGCATCTGTCGCTGTACTGTGACAGCCGTATCGTTCGTCGGTGTGGCACCTGGTGAGGGGAGCGATTGGTGTGAGTGGGCAGACTCCTCTTGCCTTTGGAGGCTGGGTGCAGGGGGACTTGCAGGTGGCGCGTGAGTCCCTTGACCAGGGTTTCCATCAGGGGCAATCGCTTGACGTTGCACAGCAGGGGCAACCGTTGATGCACTCGATTGTTCCGTGGTTTCGGCCGCCGTGGTCGTTGGTTGGGACACCGCTCCTGCAGATTGCGGGGGAGTAGCACCGGGCGTCGGATGCGTCTGTACGTTGGGCGGCACACCCTTGCTATCAGCCTGATAACTCGTGAGGGGAGATGATGGCGATACGTGGTTCGGGGACGAAGTTTTAGCCTGCACAGTGGGGTCGGGTTGGGCAGGATGTGCAGAGAGCGGTGCAGTGGGTGCAGTACTGACTGGATCGCGACTGGCAGCACGCTGTATTGGGGAGGGCGGAGGGGATGCCGCAGATGGCGGATTATGGGCAGGTTCAGCCGGTGTGGTTGAGGAGCGGGGGGTAGCCGAGTCGGCCGTTCGCGCCTGTACCGGTACTGTCTCACCACTCGTCGCCATCCAGTGAGCATTCGGAAACGGTTGTAAAACTGTCAGCGACTGGGCTCCCAGCGGCGCAATTAATTTGGGCGAAATGACGGTTGTCCCCAACCCTTGGTTCATCCCCAAGGGGGGTGAGGTGGTGGGAGATGTTTCCGCTGCTTGCGATCGCATCACAGAACCAGTCATCAGCACTTAGCGTGGTTTACGTTGGGGAAAATTCATTAAAACCAGGTCAGTAAGGGCAGCATCCTAGCCAAATTCGGCCACCTCGTCACGGCCACTGAGCAGCGTTGCCCCAGTGGTAATGGTGTTCGACACTTCTAAGCCCTCAAAAGCGAGCTTCAGCTCTTCCATGGCGAGGTTTTTCGCTTTGGCTTTGAGGGCAGGGGCCTTCCAACTGATGGGAAAAGCCCCAATCACTGACCAGCACTGCACCCCATCACCCGCTGGGTTAAATACCACAATGCTGATATTGCGGCGAATCCCTGGGGTGGTCGGGTCAGGATTCCAGACTTGATTGACCCAGTCCCAAAACACCATGTTGTCGCTAACGCCTCGCTTCAGCTTGATTTGCTTAAACTTCGGTTGGCCCACCAAAATCCGCTCGCGGTTATTCGCCCCCCCTTCAAAAAACCGCTTGACCTTAGCCTTGTAAGACAATCCCGAGCATTCGCTAAAGCAAGCTGTTGGTTCGTTTTCCCCTTCGAGATAAACGTAAAATCGCTGGGACGTGACGTAGTTTTGTAGATTGTCGAGGGAAAAAGTCACGGGGATACCACCTGACTAACGCAACTTTTGAGCAGACTGGGGCTGGTCGCGATCGCGCCACTGTTGTTGCTCAGCAGCCCATAACTCATAGACGCGATCGCTCACGCGACGCACTAAATGAGGATTTTTCAGCACCTGGCGGGTCGTCCGCCGCAGTCGCCAATGGGGAGATTTGCCATACTGCGCACCGGGCAAGGGGGCATACCCAGTGGGGTGGGTAAAACCGGGCATGGGTTCGGTGCTAGAGGGCTGTGCCTCCCCACGAGCAATATTGCGATCGCCCGCCCACGAAAACGGAAAGCGACTCAAATCTTTCATATCTACTGCGACCCCTCCCAGTCTTGCCATTCATTGTGGCGAGGGCGATCGCGAAAATGATTCGACCAAAGTCCAATCTTCCCTGGCGGTGGTGAGGGCACAGGGACAATAAGGATTCGCTATTCAGAGAAGAAGAGATTCGGAGCGCGGGCGGGGAATGAGGTGAACGCCGAGCCTTATCAAGGTCGATTGCCACCGCCTGCCACAATTTCGGGACAGGCTACCTGGTTGTAAGTGAGATACATCAGAAAAAAACTAGAGTCCCCATGCCCTTGCTCCTCTGCCCCCTTGCCTGATAACCCCATCCCTCCATCAATATCACTGTCCTGTTTCCCAATCGATCGGCACTAACCCAGCTTGTTCCAAACGTTTTTGGGTATCCGTTGCCTGCAACATATCCACCACTTTGCGGCCAATGGGAGGTCGGCTATTGTCATAGGGATAAATGACTTCAAACGGATAGGCGAGGGGATATTGCCCGCCAATAATCACGCGATCGTTGCGGTGATAGCTGCCCTTGTCTTGGCATAAATCAATTGAGGGATCGATCGCTTCGCCACCTTCAGTGCGCACGATCGCCTGTACAAACTGTCCCGAATCAGCCTTGAGAGCAAGTGGATAAACCGAACATTGACCAAACACCTGACTTAAGGGGCCAAAGCCAATGCTGCCGATTTCCGACTCTTCAAAATCTTGAATTACGGCTCGCAAACTATCGAAGGTGCGGAGGACGCGCACAGGCGTTAGCGCTGGCTCACCAGTTTCCCTAATCGCAGAGGACGTCGTAGTTTGTGTCTCCACGAGCTGGCGAAAGGCGGCGATCGTAAGAGGATCTTGCAGCACCCGCGCTTCAAAAATAGCGACAACATCCGGCTCGGACGGCACATACAGCAGCACGGGTAGGTCGGGGCCGCCGAGCTGTCGCCAGTTGGTGATTTGCCCGGTATAGAGCTGTCGCAGTTGCTCAAACGTCAACCGCCCATTCAACGCTTGGGGTAACCCTTGGGAGCGTTGCTCGTAGCTAAAGGCAACGTAGACGGCGATCGCATCGTGGGCCACTGGGCTGGCCCGCAACTCCGGCGGAATGGGCTTCAGCGCCGCCTTGCTATCGCCAAACACGGAAGATAAGGCAAAATCGGCTTCCTCATTAATGACCGCGAGGAGGGCAGCTTCATCACTCAGCATGGCAGTGTAGTTCAAAGTAACCTCGGGATAAGCGGTCTCAATCGCCATCTCTACCGTCACATCCGGAAACACCAAATTCTTTTGCCGAAAGACATAATCCCCGGTGCCAGCGCGATCGCTGGCGTAGGTAAACTCTCCCCTGGGCACCCCAGAAGCCCCCTCAAAGCAGCAGAGTTGTGGTGTGGCATTGCTGGCGATCGCCAGTTGGCGACGAGTCAGCCACCATCCCAGCAGTCCCCCCACCAATCCCAGCAACAGCAAGGCTACTAACCAACGCCACCAACGACTTTTGTGCGTAGTCTCAGCCGCTTCTACTTCGGTTTCACGACTGACTGGGTTCAACAGTTGCCAATCTTTCGGAATGGCTTTGCGGGCAGCGGCGGCACTGGGAAACGGCGTCCGCAACCCGAGTAACTGAAACGTAAATTGCTTTAACTCCGGCTGCACAGTCGGCCAATTCTCGGGCTGAAGCGGATCGCCTACGGCGGTGTCATTCCCTTCCCCCACCAGCAAACGGTATCCCAGTCGTCCCACTGCCGCTAAATCATCCGCCACAGTCGGACGAGCCGATTCCTGGCCAGGTACATCAAACAAACTTTCCCAGAGCAACAGATCCGTCACATACACCAGAAATTGCGGATCGCCTGCAAAGGCCGGGTCTTCGGGCCAGGCAATGAGAACACTGTCGAGGGTTAGGTTGCCGTGAATGATACCCGATCGCACCTGACCAGAGGGAACCGTGAACTTCTGCCCATGCAGGGATTCAAGCGTTTGTAGAATCTGATTAAAAAAGCGCCACACTTGAGGAGCCGTCCAGGGCGATCGCGCTTGCTCTCGTAAATGAGCCCGCAGAGAGGGCAGCAGATCAATCGCCTGAGTATCCACCAAGTAGCAGCGAGGTTCCTTTTGATCAGGAATCGCATCTTCGGGCTGCATGAGCCGAAACCGCTCCGGCCGACCATCGGCGAGGGCAATGCCGCCGCGATCGCGAAAGCTATTTTGCCGCAGGCGAATTTCTGACGGCGTGAACTGGCGTCGCGGCAGCAGGTACTCCCGCACACTGACGACCTGCTCTGTGCCAATTTGGCGTCCTTGGTAAACTCGCCCCGGCCCGCGTACACTAACGAGTGCCTCAATGCGATAACGGCCTCGCTGGCCCAGTAGTTCTGTTCCTGCAGATAGGGCAGGCAAGAGAAAATCATCGGTAATCGCTGGAATTACCGCCAGATCTTCAGCAACGCTCTCCCCTGGTGCGGCTTCAATCTCATCTTCCGCCACCCCAGGCACAAAATCTCGCAGCATCGGTACCAGCCAGCGATACCGTGGCGGTACCACCGTAACGATGCGATACAGAAATTGACTACGGAAAAAGCTGAAGCGTCCGCTCACCCGCGCCAGCTCTCGCTGGCGAACAGTCTTGGCCAGGTTGGCTTGTTGCCCAGAGCGGTTACCGCCCATTCGCAGACGCGGCAACCGCAACAGTTTCGTCGACTCTTTTGGTTTAGCCAAAATACCTGACGGCCTTAATCACAGGATATTCACCATTATCCAAAGCTGCCCCGGCCTCGACCTTAGACGTTTGGAATAGTTTTCAAGGGTGATATCGACAGTGCGTGACTTAGAAACTGTGTTCGGTGACTTTTTCGGTTTCATCGAGACCAATTCGCAGCGTAAGGCTCAAAGCCTTGACTATGTCTTGGCTTCGCAGGTCAATCTCTTTATTCTTCCCGTGAAAAACTTACAAAGAGGCGACAACGAATAAGTGGGTGAACGGACTCGAACCGTCGACATTCAGCTTGGGAAGCTGACTTCAGTTCTTAGTATATAG